>NZ_KE148631.1:63900-90707 GCF_000410635.1 Comamonas sp. B-9 | reverse complement strand
GGCGGCTGCATCGCGCCCGGGCCGGGTGCTGTCTTCAATCGCGCGCGCCAGCCCATTGCAGGCCTGCACCACAAAGCGGGTTTGCGTGGCATGCGCTGCCTGCAAGGTGGCAAAGCGGCTGCTGCTGACGGTGCCCTGGGTGGCGATCACGCCCACCACATGGGTCTGGCTGTACTGGGCGGCGGGTTTGAGCGCGGGCTCCACACCGATGATAGGCAGGCCGGGGTGCTGCTCGCGCAGGCCTTCAATCGCCGCTGCGGTGGCCGTGTTGCAGGCAATCACCAGCGCCTTGATGTCGTGGCGCTCGCGCATCTGCTGGGTGATGTGGGCGCAGCGCTGCTGCACAAAGGCGTCGCCACGCTCGCCATAGGGGGCGTTGCCGCTGTCGGCCACATAGACGAACTGCTCATCGGGCAGCACATCGCGCAGTGCACGCAGCACACTCAGGCCGCCGATACCGCTGTCAAAAACACCAATGGGGGAGAGAGGGTGGGGCATGGAAGCGTGCAGGGTCAAAGCTGAGAAAAAAGCGTGGGCGCCGTGATTGTAGGCAGGCTGCGGCTTTTATGCATCGACCGCAGCGAGCAGCATCAGGCAGGTGCAGACAATGCTGATGAGCCAGACCCCGAGCACGACGCCCAGCACATGGGGCCAGCGCGCCAGGCCAGGCCAGCAGCGCCGCAGCAGGCAGTGCAGCGGCGTGATCAGCAAGGCCTGCAAAAAGCTCGCCGAGATAAGAATGGGCCAGAGGCTGTCGCCATGGATGGCCTGGAGCAGCGCGCCATCGCCCGCCCAGACAAAGAGCTGTTCGGCCGGCGCATAGCTGGCAAAGCCGGGCAGGCCCAGCAGTACAAAGGACAGCACGAGGCCGCCCAGGCTCCAGAGCAGAGGGGTGCGCTGGGCCTGGGGCCATCGCCAAAGTCGCTGCAGAACTTGCATGGCGCCATTGTGCCTTTGAACGGCGGGCGCAACCCGCGCGGCGCCGTCGCCCCCGCGTCGCCTGGCCGCAGCGATGCCCCAGGTTTTTGGCACAGATTTCCCCTTATGCTCAGCACAGCCTTGGGCGGCAGTGTATAAATTTGCCCTGTCAATCTGGGCTTTGCCCGGCATTGTTGCCAGCAGCGACCGCTGCTGCCCAACCAACAACTAGGAAAACGCAGCCATGGGCGCGCAATGGAAAGCAAAGGGCAAGGCGCTGGTCGCTGATGCCAAGGGAAAACTCTTTGGCAAACTGGTCAAGGAAATCACGGTCGCAGCGCGTTTGGGCGGGGGTGACCCAGCCAGCAATTCGCGCCTGCGCATGGCTGTGGAAGCGGCCCGCAAGGCATCGATGCCCAAGGACACCTTGGAGCGCGCGATCAAGAAGGGCTCGGGCGCTGGCGCCGATGCCGTCAACTACTCGACCGTGCTGTTCGAAGGCTATGCGCCGCACCGCGTGCCGGTGATGGTCGAGTGCCTGACCGACAACCCCAACCGCACGGCACCCAATATGCGCGTGTGCTTCCGCAAGGGCCAGCTGACGGCCGTGGCCTGGGATTTTGACCATGTGGGCATGGTCGAAGGCGAGCCAGAAAACGGCGCCGATGTGGAGCTGGCCGCGATCGAAGCGGGCGCGCAGGATTTCGAGCCGGCGGAAGAAGAGGGCGTGACCCTGTTCATCACCGAGCCGACGGACCTGGACACCGTCAGCAAGGCCTTGCCAGAGCAGGGCATCAAGGTGCTGTCGGCCAAGCTGGGCTACAAGGCCAAGACCCCCATCAGCATGGCCAGCCTGCCTGCCGAAGCGCAGGAAGAGGTGCAAGCCTTCCTGGCCGGTCTGGAAAACGACGACGATGTGCAGAACATCTATGTGGGCCTGGTGGACTGATCCCAGTCCCTGCCCACCCGCTTGAGAACGGCCGCGCAGGCCGTTTTTTCATGGGCGCTTGTGTGGCTCTCGTCAGCAGTTTGCGCTTCTTTATCATCTGCCCATTGACAGGGCGGGCCAGATATGCAGAAATTCGCATGCGCTGGTCGTCGGCGCAGTTTAGATAAGAGCCCATACCATGAAAAAACTCATCGTCCTTGCCAGCATCGCGCTGGCATCCCAGTTTGCGCTGGCAGCCGACAAGACCCCCACGGCCCAGCAGCAGCTGATGGGTACCTGCAACACCGAGGCCAAGACCAAGGAGCTCAAGGGCGATCAGCGCAAGGCTTTCATGTCCAGTTGTCTGTCCGACGGACGCAAGCGCCAGCAAGAACGCATGAAGACCTGCAACGTCGATGCGACCGGCAAGAAGGGCGACGAGCGCAAGGCCTTCATGAGCGAGTGCCTGAAGAAGTAAAGACTTCTCTCGATCCGGCGCTAAGGCGCTGGGTCTGCCGAACCGACAAGAAAAAACGCCAAGCATGCACACATGCTTGGCGTTTTGCGTGGTGGGCCCGAAGGCCGCACAGATCGCTACAGAAACCGTTTAGAAGCGGTGGCGGATGCCGACGCCAAAACTGGTGCCGTTGCCGAAGTCCTTGACCTTGTCGTACATCACGATGGCGTAGCCGTCGGTGCGCTTGGAGAAGTCGTAGTTGTAGCCGACGGAGACGGTGTCACGCTTGGCATTGCTGTCTTGCAGCTTGCTGTGGGCCCAGCCGGCAAGGATGCGGCTGGTGGCGCCCAGCGGCACGGTCGCGCCCAGGCTGGCAGTCTTGATCTTGAAGTCGGTGTCCTTGCCGGTCGTCTGGCCGTAGGTCGCATAGGCCTTCACAAAACCGGCGTCATAGCTGCTGCCCAGCATCCAGTTGCGGTGGTTCTCGGCCAGCACGGCGGGGACGGGGTTGCTCATGTCCACGTCTTCATAGAAGCCGGTGATGGCAAAAGGACCGTTGGCGTAGGTGGCGTTCAGGCCGATGTTGTTCTTGCCGCCTTGGCCGGCCTGCTCACCAAACTGGTAGTGCAGGTTGCCGCTGAAGCCGCCGACCTTGGGCGTGCTGTAGATCACCTGGTTGCTCCAGCCGGTGTCGGAGGGGTTGCTGCTCTGCCAGCCGCTCTTGTTGAACAGCGACACGTTTTGGTGCAGCACCAGCGGCGAGAAGGTGAAGGAATCACCAAAGGGGTTCATCGAGATCGATGGCACGAAGTTGGGCGCCACGGTGCGGCCCAGGGTCACGGCACCAAAATCGCCGGACAGCGAGACCAGCGCATCGCGCGACCAGAAGACGTCGCCGGTGAAGCGGCCGGGCGTGCCGGTGTCGGCACGCATGAAGCTGGTCAGCAGGAAGCTGGCCTTGAGGCCGCCGCCCAGGTCTTCGGTGCCCTTGAAGCCGAACCAGGAGGTGGTCATGCCACCGCTGCCCAGCGTGGAGGTGCGGCCATCATCGCCGGGAGCCTTCATCGAGCCGATATACATATCAACCAGACCGGTGGCGGTCACCGACGATTGGGCCTGCGCTGCGGAGGCGCAGACGGCCATCACGGCCAGGGCGAGCAGTTTTTTGTTGTTCATGGCATTCCTTTGTTACAAGCGTGTGAATTTGTGATAGCGGTGAATTGTGAAGTCAGTGCCGACCGCTCTGAGCAATATGTGTGCCAAAAGCTAAAAAAACCGCTGGTAAAGACCCGAGGTGTGGCGTGGACGCCGCATATTGGGGGTATATGGTTTTTGCAAGGAGTTAAGGCAGGTTCTTGGCCGCTGATGCCTGATGAGGCCGCTGGTTTGGGGCTGAAGCGGCCGCTGCTGGGGCTGTCGATCGCTGGCAAGGATTGATGTAGCTCAATGTGCGCAGGCGGCAATCGGGGCAAAGTGCGGCCCATGCCTGACTTACTCTGCCTGGATGAATTTGCCCCGAACAGCGCCGGCGCCGGTGCCTTGCTGCGCCAGCGCCACCAGCCCTTGCTGGATGTGCTGTACCTGGAGCGGGGCTCGGTCGCCTTTGGGGTGCAGGAAGAGGGGCGCATGCGCCACCTGCTCGGGGTGATGGAGGGGCCCTGCTGGCTCGATGCCGCGCCGGCACTGGCCGACCAGCCCTGTGCGGTGGACATGGTGGCGCGTACTGCCGTGCAATGGCGCGCGGTGCCGGTGGCGCAGCTGCGCGGCTACCTGCTGCAATGGCCCGCGGAGGCCCAGGGCCTGGTGGCCAGCATGGCCCAGGGCTACTGCCAGCAGGCGGCGCTCGCGGTCAGCCGGGTGGCGCAGGATGCTGTGGCGCGCTGCGCCAAGTGGCTGGGGGGGCATGCCGCGCCCGGCGACCAGGGCCTGCGGGTGCAACTGGCGCAATCCAAGCGCCAGATTGCCGCCCACCTGGGCATTGCGCCCGAGACGCTCTCGCGCGTGCTGCGCCAATTGCGCGACCAGGGCCTGCTCGACGGCCTGGGCAAGAACCTCTGGCTGCCGCAGCCCGAATCGCTGCGCCAGCTGGCCAAGTCCTAGCCGGCCCGATTGGCGCCCCCGCACTGGATCGGCCGGGCCAAACGGTGACGCGGGTTTTCTCGGTCCGGTTTTGTCCTGATACCGGCGCCGGTACATAAGCGCCAAGATGTGGCACCTGAAAGGAGGTGCCCTGTGCCAAAGACGATGACTTGCCCTTGCCGGATCGGCTGGTGCCTCCGGGCCCTGCGGGCCAGGTAGCCCGGCATGGATGACAGGCCGGTGCATTGGCAGCCCGATCCCGCCCCTCCGGTAGACGACCTGCGTGATACGGCCGGGCCCTGGCTGTGGCGGCTGTGGGTGGTGGTGCCCTTGATGGTGCTGATGGGCACGGCGCTGGTGCAGTGGCTGGCAATCCATGCCAGCCAGCAGACGGTGATCACCCAGCTGTCGGCCCAGCAGGCCGACGAGACCGAGATGCTCGCCAGGCTGATGGGCAGCAAGCTCGAGCAAAGCCAGAAGGTGCTCGGCGCCCTGGCCGAGGCGGCGGCGCCCTGGGTGCAGGGCCCTGCGTCCCAGCAGCCCCCGCTACTGGAGCAGGGCCTGGCGGCCACGCGCTATTTCGACAGCCTGGTGTATGCGCGCGGCGCCGAGGTTTTCCGGCGCCATGTGCGCGATGCCAGCGAGGGCGATGAGGCCGTGGAGCCGGCGGAGCGGGATCTGCTGCGCCGGGTGATGGTCGACGGCAAACCGCTGGTGTCCGAACCTTTCAAAAGCGCGTCCGGCGGGCCCAGCATTGCGCTGGGCATTCCGCTGCGCGACAAGCAGGGCACGGTGCAGGGCGCGATGGCCGGGGTGCTGCGGCTGCAGTCGCAAAGCCTGCTGCCGGTATCGCTGGCCGCTACCCCGCCCGACAGTGGGCAGCTGGTGCTGATGACGGCCGCAGGCGTGCTGATCTCCCACCCCGACCCGGCCCGCATTCTGGGCACGACCGACGATGACCCCTTGCTGGCCCCGGTGCTGCAGCGCTGGCAGGAGCGCGCTGCCCGTGGCGGCGCCCAGACTGCGCAGTCCTGGTGGCTGGCGCCCAATCTTGTCAGCGTCGCGCAGATGCCCGCAGCCCGCTGGCTGGTGGTGCGTGTGATGCCCCATGACCAGAGCCTGCAAAGCTGGGGACGCCAGTGGCGCAGCTGGTGGTGGCTGCTGCTGATGCCGCTGGCCCTGGCGGCACTGACCTGGCTGTGGCTGTGGGGGCACAGCCGGCGCTTCAAGCAGTTGGTGGCGCAGACACCGCTGCCAGTTGCGCCCGCCCCGGTGCTGGCGCTGGCCTCGGGCCCGGTGCAGGCGGCCGACCCAGCCAGCGGCCCGCCGCCCGATGAGATTGACCGCATGGGCATGCACTTGCAGGAGCTGGGGCAGCAACGCGAATCGCTGGCCGAGCAGTTGCGTGAGCAGCAGCAACTGGCCGAGAGTGTGCTCGCGCATGCGCGCTTTTCCTTTTTGCTGCTGCAGCGCGATCAGATTCAACAGGTCTCCCAGGCGCTGGCCCATTTGCTGGGCTACAGCCGCCAGGACTTGCAAGGCCAGCCGGTGCACATGCTGGCCATGGCCGACCAGGATTTTGACCAGGCCTGGGCGCAACTGGCCCCGGACCTGGAGCGCCTGGGCAGCGCCGAGACCAGCGTGGTGCTGCGCCACCAGTCGGGTGCGCCGGTCATGGTCAGCCTGCACCTGGTGAACATTGCGCAGGCGGGGCCGGATCTGCGCTGGTGCTTTGTGCGCGCCGGCCAGGCCCGCGTGGCCGCGCAGTCGCCCAGCCGCATGGACAAGCTCACCTTGCTGCCCAACTACGAGGCCCTGCTGCTGCACCTGACCGCCTTGCTGCAGGCCCGGCGCGAGGGGCTGGACCAGTCCTCACCCAGTGCGCCGGTGCTGTTCTATGTGAATGTCGACAATATGTCGGCCATCAATGCGCTGGCCGGCCATGCGCAGGGCGATCTGGTGCTGCAGCATGTGGCGCGCCAGCTGCAGCTGCTGCAGCCTTTTCAGGGCTATGCGGCGCGGGTGGCGGGCGACAAGTTTGCGCTGGTGCTGCGCCAGTGCAGCCCGGAAAAGGCCCATGAGCTGGCCGCCCAGCTCTGCGACACCTTGCAGAACTGGCAGCCCCAGTTGCGCAGCAAGCATTTTGTGGTCACCGTCAGCATCGGTCTGCTGCAGATGGATGCCTCGTTTTCCGATGCGCTGCAGGCGGTGCGCGCCGCCGACATGGCCAGCTACAGCGCCAAGCGCCAGGGCGGCAACCGCGCCTGCTGGCGTGAGGCCAAGGTGGCCTGAAGGGAGGGGGCGCAGGGCGGGGAGACATTGAACAGGTTCTGAAGGCAAGGGGCTGAGGGGCATCCGCCACAGCTTGGGGTAACAACCGGGATAGGCTGCAGCCCCCGGCTGATAAGCTTGAATGTCCAGATTCAAAATACCCGCATGCGCGACCAAGCCCTGTTTGACAAGATTGACCTGCACCTGATCCGGGTGCTGCACACGGTGCTGACCGAGCGCAGCGTCTCGCGGGCCGCCTTGCGCCTGGGCATGTACCAGCCGGCGGTGTCGGCCGCACTCAAGCGCCTGCGCGACCTGGTGGGCGACCCTTTGCTGGTGCGCTCGGGCGCGGCCATGATGCCCACCGACAAGGGCCAGCGCATGGTCGAGCCCGCAGCGGCCATCCTGCGCGCTGCCGAAGGCCTGTTCAGCGATGCCCGCGATTTTGCCCCGCAGACGGCGACCCGCACCTTCCGCATAGCAGCGAGTGATTACTTCGATCCGCTGTTTTTGCCCGCGCTGGTCGCGCGCATCAAGTCCGAGGCGCCGCTGTGCGTGGTGGAGATCTACCCGCTGTCGTCCGAGACCCATTACCACGCCCAACTCGCCCAGGGCGATATCGATGTGGTGGTGGGCAACTGGCTGCAGCCCACCGGTGACCTGCACATGACCAGCCTGATGAGCGACGACGTGGTGAGCCTGGTCAGCCGCCGCCACCCGGCGGTGCGGCGGGGCTGGGATGTCGAGGCCTGGCTGCAGGCCGAGCATATTGCGCCCACTGCCACGCACCCGGGCGCGCGCGGCATCATCGATGCCCGGCTCGATGCGTTGGGGGTGGAGCGGCGCATCATGGCGCGCTGCGCCCACTTCAGTGCGATTCCGGCCATGGTGGCATCGAGCTTGCTTGTGCTGACCACGGGGCGCCAGTTCTGTGAGCGCTTTGTCGACACGCATGCGCTGGCTATCCTGGACTGCCCGCTGGCGCTGCCGCCGCTCGATTACTACCTGCTGTGGCACGCCCGAACCCATGCCTCTGATGCGGCCATCTGGCTGCGCAGCTGCCTGAAAAAAACCGCGCTCTCGCTGCGAAGCCCGGCGGGCTATTCGCCGTGAGTGAGCGCATCTTCGCGTTTTATCCCGCGCTCGGGTAACAATTTGAGGGACAATTGCCGCCCATGAAAGAACAGACCCCGACACCGACAACCGATGGCGCGGCCGCGCCCCGGTTACAGCTGATCGGCATCACCAAGCGCTACCCAGCGGTTGTAGCCAATAACAAAGTATCGTTAAAAGTGCGCGCCGGGGAAATCCACGCCGTGCTGGGCGAGAACGGCGCGGGCAAGTCCACGCTGATGAAGATCATCTACGGCTCGGTCAAACCCGATGAGGGCCAGATCCTGGTCAATGGCCAGCCAGTGCAGATCCGCAACCCCCAGGAGGCACGCCAGCTGGGCATCAGCATGGTGTTCCAGCATTTCAGCCTGTTTGACACGCTGACGGTGGCCGAGAACGTCTGGCTGGGCCAGAACAAAAGCATGTCGCTGGCAGAAGTGACCGCTCGCATCACCGAGGTGGCCAGCGAGTATGGCCTGGACATTGATCCCCAGCGGCCGGTGCACAGCCTGTCGGTGGGCGAGATGCAGCGGGTGGAGATCATCCGCGGCTTGCTCACCCGCCCCCGCGTGCTGATCCTCGATGAGCCGACCTCGGTGCTCACGCCCCAGGCGGTGGAAAAGCTGTTTGTCGTGCTGCGCAAGCTGGCCGCCGAGGGCTGCAGCATTCTCTATATCAGCCATAAGCTCCATGAAATCCGCGCGCTGTGCACCGCCTGCACGGTGCTGCGTGGTGGCGAGGTGACCGGTGAGTGCGACCCGCGTGAGCAAAGCAATGCCTCGCTGTCGCGCATGATGATTGGCGCAGAGCCGCCGATGCTCAAGCTACGCCCCAGCCAGGCAGGGGCCACGGTGCTCAGCGTGCAGCAGCTGCGCCTGGCCAAGCAGGACCCGTTTGGTGTGGACCTGGATGGCATTTCGCTGCAGGTGCGGGCCGGCGAGGTGGTGGGGATTGCCGGTGTTTCGGGCAATGGCCAAAAGGAGCTGCTGTATGCGCTCTCGGGCGAAGACATGCGCGCCGAGCCGCAGGCCGTGCTGATGGATGCCACGCCGATGGGGCGCATGGGCCCGGGCCAGCGCCGCGCGCTGGGCCTGCATTTTGTGCCCGAAGAACGCCTGGGCCGGGGCGCCGTGCCCAGCATGAGCCTGGCGCACAACCTGGTGTTGACGCGCAATGAGATGCTGGGCGCCGGTGGCTGGCTGCGCATGGGCCAGCTCGACCAGATGGCGCGTGGCATCATCACGCGCTTTGGTGTCAAGGCTGGTGGCCCGCAGGCCAGTGCGCAGTCGCTCTCGGGCGGCAACCTGCAAAAGTTCATCGTGGGCCGGGAGATCGATGCCAAGCCCCGCCTGCTGATCGTCTCGCAGCCCACCTGGGGGGTGGATGTGGGCGCGGCAGCACAGATCCGGGGCGAGATCCTGGCGCTGCGCGATGCGGGCTGCGCCGTGCTGGTGCTCAGTGAGGAGTTGGAAGAATTGTTTGAAATCAGTGACCGCCTGCATGTGATTGCCAAGGGCCGCCTGTCGCCCTCGGTGGCGCGGGCCGATGCCTCGGTGCAGTTGATCGGCGAATGGATGAGTGGCCTCTGGGAAGGCCGCAATGCCGCCCCGGCTGCCGCTCTCGCCGAGGAGGGCCGCCATGCTTAAGCTGGAGCAACGCCCCCAGGCCTCGCGCTTTTGGACTTTTGGCTCGCCGGTGCTGGCCTTGCTGATCACGGTGCTGATCGGGGTCGGCCTGTTTGTGCTGCTGGGCAAGGACCCGGTCAAAGGCCTGCAGGCCTTTTTCTGGGAGCCGATCAAGTCCGGCTACGCGCTGGGCGAGCTGACGATGAAGGCCACGCCGCTGCTGCTGATTGCGCTGGGCCTGGCGGTCTGCTTTCGCTCCAATGTCTGGAACATTGGTGCCGAGGGCCAGTTTGTCATCGGCGCCGTGGCCGCGGGCGGCATGGCCTTGCTGGCCGACAAGAACACCGGCCCCTGGATCGTGCCCGTCATTCTGCTGGCTGGCATGCTCGGCGGCATGGTCTGGGCCGGCATCGTGGCCTGGCTGCGCGACCGCTTCAATGCCAACGAGATCCTCGTCAGCCTGATGCTGGTCTATGTCGCCACCCTGGTGCTGGGCTACCTGGTCTATGGGCCCTGGAAGGATCCGATGGGCTACAACTTCCCGCAGACCAAGAGTTTCGAGAAGATCACGCAAATCCCCAAACTGGTGCAAGGCATGCGCATGAACATCGGCGTGCTGATTGCGCTGGCCGGTGCTGCGCTGCTGTGGGTCTACCTGTTCCGCACCCGCGCCGGGCTGGCCCAGCAGGTGGGTGGCCTGGCGCCCTCGGCGGCCCGCTATGCCGGCTTTTCGTCGCGCAAGGCCTTGTGGACGGCGCTGATGATCTCGGGCGCCACCGCCGGCCTGGCCGGCGCGCTGGAAGTGGCCGGCCCCCTGGGCCAGCTCACGCCCTATGTGCCCGCCGGCTATGGCTTTGCGGCCATCATCGTCGCCTTTGTCGGTCGCCTGCATCCCGTGGGCATGGTTTTCTCCGCGATTCTTATGAGCATGTTCTATATCGGCGGCGAGCTGGCGCAGTCGCGCCTGGGCCTGCCCAAGGCCCTGACCGGCGTCTTCCAGGGGCTGCTGCTGTTCACCTTGCTGGCCTGTGACACCTTAGTGGTCTACCGCCTGCGTTGGGTGGCATCGCGCGCCGCAGTGAAGGGAGGCCTGTGATGGAATCCTATGCACTGCTTTTGGGCGCTACGCTGAGCGCTGGCACCGTGTTGGCGCTGGCAGCTCTGGGCCTGCTGATCAACGAGAAGGCCGGCATCGTCAACCTGGGAGCCGAGGGCATGATGCTGTGCGCCGCAATTGCCGGTTTTGCCACCGTGGTCCACACCGGCAGCACCTGGCTGGGCTTTGGCGCGGGTATGCTGGCGGGCGCCGTGCTGGCCGCCATCTTTGGCGTGCTGGTGATCTGGCTCAACACCAACCAGTACGCCACGGGCCTGGCACTGTCGCTGTTTGGCGCCGGTTTCTCGGCTTTTGTCGGCCTGTCCTATGTGCAGGCCAAGCTGCCCAGCCTGCCCAAGTATGCGATCCCGGGCCTGGCCGATATCCCGCTCTTGGGTCCGGCGCTCTTTACCTTGCACCCGCTGGTGTATGGCGCCATGGCGCTGGTCTTGGTGATGATGTGGTTCCTCTACCGCACGCGCGCCGGCCTTGTGCTGCGCGCCGTTGGTGAATCGCCCACATCCGCCCATGCGCTGGGCTACCCGGTGCGCCGCATCCGCCTGATGGCGGTGGTGTTTGGCGGCGCGATGTGCGGCCTGGCCGGTGCCTATATCTCCACCGTCTACACGCCGCTGTGGGTCGAAGGCATGGTCTCGGGCCGGGGCTGGATTGCGCTGGCGCTGACCACCTTTGCCACCTGGCGCCCCGCGCGGGTGCTGCTGGGCGCCTACCTGTTTGGCGGTGTGACCATGCTGCAGTTCCATCTGCAGGCCAGCGGCGTGCAGCTGGCCAGCCAGCTGCTGTCCATGCTGCCTTACCTGGCCACCATCGTGGTGCTGGTGCTGATCTCGCGCAATCCAACCTGGATTCGCGCCAATATGCCGGCTTCGTTGGGCAAGCCTTTCTATCCCGGGTCATAGGCGCGTGTCAGCACGCGCCCATAACGATAACAGCGGCCCGCTTTTCGTCCGTTCTTTATAAAAACCAAGGATTCATCCATGCAAACCATGCGTAAGCGCTCCGTGATCAAGTTGATCGGCCTGTCGGCCCTGTCGTTGGCGACCCTGGCCGCCTGCGGCAAGAAGGAAGAGCCCGCCGCCCCGGCAGCTCCTGCGCCGGCTGCCGCCGCCCCTGCTGCCGACAAGCTCAAGGTCAGCTTCATGTATGTGAGCCCGATTGGCGACGGCGGCTGGACCTTCCAGCATGAGCTGGCCCGCAAGGCAATTGCACAGAAGTTTGGCGACAAGATCGAGACCTCGATGGTCGAGAGCGTGCCCGAGTCGGCCGATGCCGAACGCGTGCTGCGCGACATGGCAGGCCAGGGCAACAAGCTCATTTTTGCGACCAGCTTTGGCTACCAGGAGTTTGTGCAAAAGGCCGCTGCCGACCTCAAGGAGGTGAAGTTCGAGCACGCCACCGGCTACAAGCAGGCCGAGAATGTCGCGGTCTACGACACCAAGACCTTTGAAGGCGCTTACCTCGCCGGTATCGTGGCCGGCTCGATGACCAAGACCAAGACCGTCGGTGTGGTCGCCTCGGTGCCGATTCCGGAAGTGGTGCGCAACATCAACAGCTTTGTGCTGGGCGCGCAGAGCGTGGACCCCAGCATCCAGGCCAAGGTGGTCTGGGTGAATGAATGGTTTGCACCGCCCAAGGAGTCGGAAGCGGCCACCAGCCTGATCAACGGCGGCGTGGACGTGATGTACCAGAACACCAACTCGCCCGCCGTCCTCAAGACCGCCGAAGAGCGCGGCGTCTACGCCTTTGGCAAAGACGGCGACATGAGCGCTTTCGCACCCAAGGCCCACCTGGGCTCGGCCGTGATCGACTGGACGCCTTACTACAGCAAGGTGGTCGAAGACAGCTTGGCCGGCCAATGGCAGTCGGGCAACTTCTGGTGGGGTGTGAAGGAAGGCGCGATGGACCTGGTCAAGATCGCCGACCAGGTGCCCCAGGGCGCCAAGGACAAGGTTGAAAAGGCCAAGCAAGGCATGAAGGACGGCAGCTTCGCGGTCTGGACCGGCCCGATCGTGGACAACAAGGGCCAGGAAGTGCTGGCCAGCGGCACGGTGGGCGATGATGCCTTCCTGCGCGGCATCAACTTCTATGTGAAGGGCATCGAAGGCGCCGTGCCCGGCGCCAAGTAAGCCGGGCTGCAGCGCCCGGTAGCCTTAGGTCGCGCTAGCCAGCGCCAAGCAGGGGCTGGCGGGCCTGCTGGCAAACAAACAACAGTGCAGCGCGGCGGCGCCGGCTGCACTTGGAACCTGGCCCGATTTATGCATATATTGGCCGGGCGATGTTCTACCCGCTGCAGGCCGGCATAGTGGCTTGTAGAGCTCGGCATTCCAACAACATTCGAGGACACACAGATGACTGATTTCCATAAGCGTTCGCTGATCAAGGTGGCTGCGCTCTCCGCGCTGGCCGCAGCTGCCGTGGTGGGTTGCAGCAAGAAGGAAGAGGCGCCAGCGCCCGCACCGGCTGCTGCCCCAGCAGCTGCCGCGCCTGCAGCCGATCCGCTGAAGATCGCCTTTGCCTACGTGGGCCCGGTGGGCGACGGCGGCTGGACCTTTGCGCACGACCAGGCGCGCAAGGCGCTGGAGAAGGAATTTGGCGACAAGATCCAGACCAGCTTTGTGGAAAGCGTGCCCGAAGGCGCGGACGCCGAGCGCGTGCTGCGCGACATGGCCACCCAGGGCAACAAGCTGGTGTTTGGCACCACCTTTGGCTACATGGACGTGATCCAGAAGCTGGCGCCCGAATTTGCCGATGTGAAATGGGAACATGCCACCGGCTACAAGGTGGCCGGCAATGTCAGCACCTATGACAGCCGCACCTACGAAGGCGCGTATCTGGCCGGTATCATCGCCGGCTCGATGACCAAGTCCAACACGCTGGGCGTGGTGGGCTCGGTGCCGATCCCCGAGGTGATCCGCAACATCAACAGCTTCACGCTGGGCGCACAAAGCGTCAACCCCAAGATCAGCACCAAGGTGGTCTGGGTCAACGAATGGTTCAGCCCTCCGAAGGAAACCGAAGCGGCTACGAGCCTGATCAATGGCGGCGCGGACATTCTGTTCCAGAACACCGACTCGCCGGCCGTGCTCAAGACCGCCGAAGAAAAGGGCAAGCGCGCCTTTGGCTGGGACTCGGACATGACCGCCTACGGCCCCAAGGCCCACCTGGGCTCGGCCATCATCAACTGGGCGCCGTACTACATCGACACCACCCGCAGCGCACTGGAAGGCAAGTGGACCAGCCGCCAGACCTGGTGGGGCGTGAAGGAAGGCACGATCGACCTGGTGTCCATGGCTGACGATGTGCCGGCCGAAACCAAGGCCAAGGTCGAAGAAGTCAAGAAGGGCCTCAAGGACGGCACCTTCAGCATCTGGAAGGGCCCCATCCTGGGCCAGGACGGCAAGGAAATCCTGGCGGCCGACAAGGTGGCCGACGACGACTTCCTCAAGGGCATCAGCTTCTACATCAAGGGCGTGGAAGGCCAGGTTCCTGGCAAGTGATGCGCGGGCCTTGCGCCCCGCCTAAACGCGAGTAGCACAGGTGTTCTTTACGCCAGTGCTAACATCGCAACCCAAGGCTGCCCCAGGGCAGCCTTGTCATTTATACCAAGAGATTTCCCCCGATGATCGAAGCCCAACAATGGCACCCGGTTGCCTTGTCTGATGTGGTGGTGGATGCCCCGCTGCCGGTGCGTCTGCTGGACCAGGAACTGGTGCTGTGGCGCGATGCGCAAGGCCAGGTGCAGGCCTTTGTCGACCGCTGCCCGCACCGCGGTGCCCGCCTGTCGCTGGGCCGTGTGCAGGATGGCCAGCTGGAGTGCCCCTACCATGGCTGGCAGTTTGCCAGCGGCGGCCAGTGCGTGAAGGTGCCGGCCGTGCCCGCCTTTGTGCCGCCTGCCAAGCACTGTGTCGCGTCCTACGGCGTGCAGGAGGCCCATGGCCTGGTGTGGGTGCAGCTGGCGCCCGATGCCGAGGGCCAGCCCGCCACGCCGCTGCCGGTGTTCGAGGCCGAGGCCGATGAGCGCCTGCGCAAGCTCAACTGCGGCCCCTACGATGTCGACGCCAGCGCGCCCCGCATCATCGAGAATTTTCTCGATATGTCGCACTTCGGCTTTGTGCACGAAGGCTGGCTGGGCAGCCGCGATGCGACCGAGATGTCGCACTACGAGGTCGAGGCCACGGAGCGGGGCGTCAAGGCCACCGGCTGCAAGGCGATCCAGCCTCAGTCGAACCTGCACTCGACCAAGCCCGCCGAAGTGGACTACACCTATGAGGTGACCGCCCCCTATACCGCCTTGCTGACCAAGGTACCCGAGAGCGGATCGAGCAAGCAGGGCTGGCGCGAGGCGATTGGCCTGTTTGTCTGCCCGGTCACGCCCGAGCGCAGCCGCGTCTGGTTCCGCCTGGCCGTTGCCGATTTCGACAGCTCGGACGAGCAGCTGCAGCAGTTTCAGCATACGATCTTTACCCAGGATCAGCCCGTGCTGGAGTCGCAGATGCCCAAGCCGCTGCCGCTCGATGCCAAGGCAGAGCTGAACTCAGCGGCCGACCGCATGTCGGTGGCCTACCGCCGCTACCTCAAGGCCAGTGGCGTCACTTTTGGAGTGTGTTGAGATGTACACCGTCCCCCAGATCGAAGCGGCCCGCCTGCCGGGCCTGCTGCGTGCCATGCCCAAGGCCGAGCTGCATATGCACATCGAAGGCTCGCTCGAGCCCGAGCTGATCTTTGCGCTGGCCCAGCGCAATGGCGTGGCCTTGCCCTATGCCGATGTCGAGAGCCTGCGCGCGGCGTATGCCTTCACCAACCTGCAGAGCTTTCTCGATATCTACTACGCGGGCGCCAGTGTCTTGCTGACCGAGCAGGACTTCTACGACATGGCCATGGCCTACCTGGAGCGCGCCGTGGCCGACAATGTCGTGCACACCGAGATCTTCTTTGACCCGCAGACGCACACCGCCCGTGGCGTGGCGATGGCCAATGTGGTCCATGGCCTGCACAAGGCCTGTGTGGATGCGGAAAAGCGCTGGGGCATCAGCGCGCAGCTGATTTTGAATTTTCTGCGCCACCTGAGCGAAGAAGAAGCGCTGCAGACCCTGGACGAGGCTCTGCCTTACCGCGCCTATTTCAGCGGCGTGGGCCTGGACAGCAGCGAGGTCGGCAACCCGCCGGAGAAGTTTGCCCGTGTTTTTGCGCGCTGCAAGGACCTGGGCCTGCGCCGCGTGGCCCATGCCGGAGAAGAGGGGCCACCGGCCTATATCTGGGGCGCGCTGGATGTGCTGCATGCCGAGCGCGTGGACCATGGCGTGCAAGCGGTGCACGATGCCGCGCTGATGCAGCGGCTCAAGGACGAGCGCATTCCGCTCACGGTCTGCCCGCTGTCCAACCAGAAGCTGCAGGTCTTCCCCGACCTGGCCGACCACAATATGCCGCAGCTGCTGGCGGCCGGCCTGGTGGCCACCGTCAACTCGGACGACCCGGCCTATTTTGGTGGCTATATCAACGAGAACTTTGTGCAGCTGTTTGCCGCCACCGGCATGGGCTCGGACGAGGCCTACCAGCTGGCCGCCAACAGCTTTGAGGCCAGCTTTGTGCCGCCGACGCGCAAGCAGGCCTGGCTGGGACAGCTGCAGATGGCCTTTGCTGAAGCTGCCCGTTAAACCGAAACGCTAAAGCAACAAGGGCGCCGCGAGGCGCCCTTGGTGTTGGCAGGTATGCGGCGACGTTAAGCCACGGCGGCTGCGGGTGCTGACTCCGACAGCATCGCATTGCGCAGCTGCAGCGCATAGCCTTCGAGCACCGCGCCGCCAGGCTCCTTGCGCGGCCAGCTGAAGCTCACGCCGTCGTCGGCATGGCGCGGCACCACATGCAGGTGGAAGTGCGCGACGGTCTGGCCGCCTTCGACGCCATTGGCCTGCAGCAGGGTGAGGCCTGCGGGCTCGAAAGCGGCTTTGGCAGCCAGCGCCACCTTGCGTGCGGTCTGCATCACGGCCGCCGATTCTTCGTCGGTGATCTCGAAAATATTGGCCGCATGGCGCTTGGTCGCGACCAGCACATGGCCGGGGTTGACCTGGCCCAGATCCATGAAGGCGATCGTCAAGGCATCTTCATACACCTTGGCGGAGGGAATTTCTCCTTGCACGATTCGGCAGAAAATGCAGACACCGGCAGGGGACGGATCAACAAAATGCGGCATGGGCCAAGCCTCCTCCTTGGGCTTTGGCAGCGACTGCTGCCAGTGCAGCGCCGCTACCAGTGGATTTAACCAACAGGTAAAACAAACACTATAGACCGCAGATATGACCTGCGCATGCATCTCAGCCTGGGGTTTTCCCTGCGTCACCACGGCGCTGCTGTCAGCGCACAGCCCGTGTTGCCACGCGGTCAGCAGCCAGCCCTGCTAAAGGCGCAGTTGCAGCGCATAGAAACTATTGCTGCGCTTGTATAACGGCGGTCCTTGGCAGACGCTAAGCTTGGCGCCATGCATATTTACCGATCCGCCCTGTTGCGCTTTGCCGATGACGGCCAGGCACTGTATGAAGAAGATGGCCTGCTGGCCGTGGCGCCGGGCGCCGATGGCCGTGAGCGCGTGCTGGCCGCCGGCAGCTGGCAGGCGCTGTCGGCCCCATGGCTGGCCCAGGCGGGGGCCGATGCCGTGGTCGAGCAACTGCCAGGCCGCATCATTGCGCCGGGTTTTGTCGACATGCACATCCACTACCCGCAAACCGATGTGATCGGCTCCCCCGCCAGCGGCCTCTTGCCCTGGCTCAATGACTACACCTTTCCCCATGAGTCGCGTTTTGTCGATGCCGCCTACGCGGCGGAAGTGGCGCAATTCTTTGTCGATGAGCTGCTGCGCAATGGCGTGACCACGGCGCTGACCTTTGCGACCTCGCACCCGGCATCGGCCGATGCGCTGTTTGCCCAGGCGCACAAGCGCCAGATGCGGCTGATCACCGGCAAGGTGCTGCAGGACCGCCATTCGCCCGACGGCGTGCGCGATGAGACCGAGCAAAGCCTGGTCGACACCGAGGCGCTGATCCGCCGCTGGCATGGCGTGGACCGCCTGGGGTATGCGATCACGCCGCGCTTTGCGCCCACCAGCAGTGAGGCGCAACTGCGCGGTGCCGGTGAGCTGGCAGCGCGCTACGGCGATGTCTGGATCCAGTCGCATGTGGCCGAAAACCTGGACGAGATTGCCTGGGTGCGCGCGCTGTTCCCGGACAGCCGCAGTTACCTGCAGGTCTATGCCGACCGGGGCCTGATGCGCGAGCGCGCCGTCTATGCCCATTGCATCCACCTCGATGCGCGTGACCGCGCGCTGATGCACGAAACCCGCACCGCCGCAGCAGTGAGCCCGACCAGCAATCTTTTTTTGGCCAGCGGCTTTTTTGACTATGCCCAGGCCGATGCCGCGCAGATGCTGTACGGCCTGGCCAGCGATGTGGGCGGCGGCACGAGCTTTAGCCCGTTTCGCACCATGCTGGCGGCCTATTTTGTCGGCCGCGAGGGGCGCGACAAGCAGGGCCTGTCGCTGGCGCCCAGCCAACTGTGGTGGCAGCACACGGCCGGTGCGGCGCAGGCGCTGGGCCTGGCCGGGGTGGTCGGCAACCTGCAGCCGGGCTGCGAGGCCGACTTTATCGTGCTCAACCCGCAGGCCACACCACTCATTGCCCGCAAGACGGCGCAGGCCCGCCATCTGGAGGAGCTGCTGTTCAGCCTCATCGTTCTGGGCGATGACCGCCTGATCGAGCGCAGCCGGATTGCGCAGAAGCTGGCCTGATCCTGGTGCAGCGCTAGTGCAGGGGCAGGCCCCGGGGCGGCAGCAGATGCCGCCCGCCGGGGCAATGCCTTTCGCTACAATGCCGCCTAGGAGTTATTTCAGACATGAGCATTCAAAGCGACAAGTGGATTCGCCGCATGGCGGAACAGCACGGCATGATCGAGCCCTTCGAGCCCGGTCAGGTGCGCCAGGTGGATGGCAAGAAAATCATCAGCTATGGCACCTCCAGCTATGGCTATGACATCCGCTGCGCCCGCGAATTCAAGGTGTTCACCAACATCCACAGCACCGTGGTCGACCCCAAGAATTTCGATGAAAAGAGCTTTGTCGATTTTGAAGGCGATTACTGCATCATTCCGCCCAACAGCTTTGCGCTGGCGCGCACCGTCGAGTACTTCCGCATTCCGCGCGATGTGCTGACCGTCTGCCTGGGCAAGAGCACCTATGCGCGCTGCGGCATCATCGTCAATGTGACGCCGTTCGAGCCCGAGTGGGAAGGCTATGTAACCCTGGAGTTCTCCAACACCACGCCGCTGCCGGCCAAGATCTATGCGGGCGAGGGCTGCGCGCAGGTGCTGTTCCTGCGCGGTGA
Source organism: Comamonas sp. B-9 (assembly GCF_000410635.1). Taxonomy (NCBI): domain Bacteria; kingdom Pseudomonadati; phylum Pseudomonadota; class Betaproteobacteria; order Burkholderiales; family Comamonadaceae; genus Comamonas; species Comamonas sp. B-9. The sequence continues at coordinate 71,830 of NZ_KE148631.1, read as the reverse complement.
TGAGCCCTGCGAGGTGAGCTACAAGGACCGCAATGGCAAGTACCAGGGCCAGCATGGCGTCACCTTGCCAAAGGCCTGACAATGCCGCGCTGAGCCCCGCAGCCACTCCCGTTTTGGAGTGGCTTTTTTACTGGAGGGTGGCAGCGTCGCCAGGGCCTTTGCAAATTTTCTTCAATGGGGGCGCTGCAGGCAGATTTTCTGCGCGCTCGGGAGCCGGTCTTACGCGCTGGGCCTCCGCAAATGCGCTACTGTAGACGGATCAATAACAGAGGCAGTGCCAGGGCACTGCAAGGAGAGCGACCATGAAATGGGAAGGCAACCGCGAATCAAGCAATGTGGAAGACCGCCGCGGCAGTGGCGGCGGGGGCGGCGGAGGCTTTGGCCTGGGCGGGCGCAGCATCGGCATCGGCACCGTGGTGCTGGCGCTGATTGGCTGGGGGGTGTTTGGCATCAACCCGCTCACCACCATCGGCGTGCTCTCGGGCGGCGGCTCGCCCGCGCCCACGCAGCAAGGCCCGGCCAAGGCGCCACCGGCCAATGACCAGGGCGCCAAGTTTGTCTCCACGGTGCTGGCCTCTACCGAAGATGTCTGGAGCGACATCTTCACCAAGGGTGGCGCGCAGTACCGCGCGCCGCGCCTGGTGCTGTTCACCGGCGTCACGCGCACCGCCTGCGGCACCGGCCAGTCGGCGATGGGGCCGTTCTACTGCCCTGGTGACCAGAAGGTTTACCTGGACATGGATTTCTTCAACACCATGAGCCGCCAGCTGGGCGCGCCCGGTGAGTTTGCGCGCGCTTATGTGGTGGCGCACGAGGTGGGCCACCATGTGCAGAACCTGCTGGGCATCTCGGGCAAGGTCGATGCGATGCGCGGCCGCATCAGCGAGCGCGAGCAAAACGCGCTGTCGGTGCGGCTGGAGTTGCAGGCCGACTGCTATGCCGGCATCTGGGCCAACCATTCGCAGCAGGCCAAGAGCTGGCTGGAGCAGGGCGATATCGAATCGGCCGTGAATGCCGCCCAGCAGATCGGTGACGACAAGCTGCAGCGCGAAGCCACCGGCACCGTGCGTCCCGACAGCTTTACCCACGGCTCCAGCGCCCAGCGCGTGCGCTGGTTCACGCAGGGTTACAAGACCGGCAGTGTCCAGTCCTGCGATACCTTCCAGGTCGGCAGCCTGTGATGCAGCGGGTCCAGACCGCCAAAAATCGGGCTGGGCCGCTACGCTGCGGCAATCTGCTGCAGGCTGGCGGAGCCCGTTGCTACGCTGGCCAGCCAGGTTTTTCAGGGGCCGCGTGCGAATCCGTAAGGCAAGACAGGGTTAAGCCAAGCGCCGATTTGTCTGCAGTGCGACAATAGGGGGCTTACATGACAAATTCTTTCTCCAACCTTCATCTGGCCGAGCCCCTGGCCAAAGCCATCTCCGAGATGGGCTACGCATCCATGACTCCCATTCAGGCACAGGCCATCCCTGTGGTGCTGACCGGGAAAGACGTCATGGGTGCTGCACAAACTGGCACGGGCAAGACAGCTGCTTTCTCATTGCCGCTGCTCCAGCGGATGATGGTGCACGAAAACAGCTCGGCATCGCCCGCGCGCCATCCGGTGCGTGCGCTGGTGCTGCTGCCTACGCGTGAGCTGGCCGACCAGGTCGCCCAGCAGATTGCCCAGTTCGCCAAACACACCAAGCTGCGCAGCACCGTGGTGTTTGGCGGCATGGACATGAAGCCCCAAACCCTGGAGCTCAAAAAGGGTGTGGAAATTCTGGTGGCCACCCCCGGGCGCCTGCTGGACCACATCGAAGCCAAGAACGCGGTGCTCAACCAGGTGGAGTATGTGGTGCTGGACGAGGCCGACCGCATGCTTGACATCGGTTTTCTGCCCGATCTGCAGCGCATCCTGTCTTTCCTGCCCAAGAAGCGCACCACCTTGCTGTTCTCGGCCACGTTCTCGCCCGAGATCAAGCGCCTGGCTGGCAGCTACCTGCAAGACCCGGTCACGATCGAGGTTGCACGCCCCAACGAAACCGCGTCCACCGTCGAGCAGCGCTTCTACGCTGCCTCGGACGATGACAAGCGCCGTGTGCTGACCAAGGTGCTGCGCGAGCGCCAGATCCGCCAGGCCTTTGTGTTCGTCAACAGCAAGCTGGGTTGCTCGCGCCTGGCCCGTACGCTGGAGCGTGAAGGCCTGCGTGCCGCAGCGCTGCACGGCGACAAGAGCCAGGACGAACGCCTCAAGGCGCTCGAAGCCTTCAAGCAAGGCGAAGTCGATCTGCTCGTCTGCACCGATGTGGCCGCCCGTGGTCTGGACATCAAGGATGTGCCCGCCGTCTTCAACTTTGATGTGCCCTTCAATGCCGAAGACTATGTGCACCGCATTGGCCGTACCGGCCGTGCTGGCGCATCGGGTCTGGCCGTCACGCTGGTCTCCCATGCCGATGCCCGCCATGTGTCGGACATCGAGAAGCTGATCAAGAAGAAGATTGACGTCGAGAACTTTGCACTGGACGAGCAGCCCCAGCGCGAGCGCTTCAACGATGGCAACCGCGAGCGCCGTGAGCGTGAAGCTGGCCGTGAGCGCGACAGCTCGCGCAGCCGCGACCGCCGCTCGCCGCGCGAGGACGATGCGCAGGACCGCCGTGAGCGCTACCGCCCGGCACCCGTCTCGCGAGATCCCTTCTTTGACAAGCCGTACGAGCCCAAGGCGGCCGAGCCCGCTGCCTGGGATGCGAACGCCAAGCCGGCGCCAGCACGTGGCCCCGGCATCAAGCCGCGCCGCAAGGTCGCTGCGCTGTTCAAGCCGTCGCCAGCGTCTGAATAATCTCGGTAACGACGATGGACCAAGGCCTCAGCCACCCGCTGAGGCCTTTTTTTCAGCCCGGCTGCTGGGCCTGCTCGCAATCGACATGGATCAGCTCGCGCTCGGCCAGCGTGTCGCCAAAGCGCACCGCGCTCAGGCAGCCGCCCCAGACGCAGCCGGTATCGAGCGCCAGCAGGTGGGGGCGCTGCAGATCGCCCAGGGTGGACCAGTGGCCAAAGGCGATGGTGGTGTTGGCAGTGGCGCGGCCGGGCAGGTCAAACCAGGCAGTCAGGCCTTCAGGGGCTTCGGCCAGGCTTTCGGTGCTCTCAAAATCCAGGCTGCCATCGGCATGGCAAAAGCGCATGCGCGTGAGCACGTTGGTGATCATGCGCAGGCGCTCCATGCCGGTGAGCTGCGGATCCCATTGCGCAGGGGTGTTGCCGTACATGGCCTGCAAGAAGCGGGTCAACTCGTCGCTGCGCAGCACCGCTTCCACCTCGGCCGCATGGCGCAGCGTATCGGCCGCATCCCAGCTGCGGTGCACGCCGGCATGCACCATCAGCAGCTGCTCGCCGCCCAGTGTGTGCCTGCGTGCCAGCGGCTGCTGGCGCAGCCATTCCAAGAGCTGCGCGGCATCGGGTGCCTGCAGCACTTCCAGCAAGGTGTCGCGGCGGGAGAACTTGCGCCGGCCATGCGCCGCCGCCAGCAGGTGCAGGTCATGGTTGCCGAGCAAGGCCAGGATGCTGCCGTCCGAAGCCATGCAGCGGCGCAGGGTCTGGGCCGATTCGGGGCCCCGGTTGACCAGGTCGCCGAGCAGATAGACCGTGTCGCGGCTGGGGGAGAAGTCGATTTTGGCCAGCAGACGGCCCAAAGCGCTATCGCAGCCTTGGATATCGCCGATACAGTAAAGTGACATGCTTGTTGAACTACCTGTGAACTATTTTGTTAGACGTACTCTTGATCGCGCTTTTGACCTTGCTCAATGGGGTCTTTGCCATGTCCGAGCTGGCGCTGGCCAGCAGCCGCAAGTCCCGTTTGCTGGCCATGGCCGAAAGTGGCGACAAGGGCGCCAAGGCGGCGCTGGATCTGCTCAGCAATCCTACCCAATTTCTGTCCTCGATTCAGGTGGGTATCACCTCGATCGGCATGCTCAACGGTATTTTCGGTGAGGCGGCGTTCAGCGATGGGTTGGCGCAATCGCTGATCAGCTGGGGTATGCCGGCCTCGGTTGCGTCGGTGGTGGCCACGACCACGGTGATCATTGTCATCACCTTCATGACCATTGTGTTTGGCGAGCTGGTGCCCAAGCGCATTGGCCAGATGTACCCCGAGGCGTCGTCGCGCATCATTGCGCTGCCGCTGACCTGGGTGTCGCGCATTGCCAAGCCTTTTGTCTGGCTGCTGGCCATCTCTGCGCAAGGCGTGCTGCGCCTGCTGCGCATCAAGGATGAATCGGACCGCGCGGTGACCGAAGAGGAAATCGTCGCCAGCCTGGACGAGGGGCGAGACGCCGGCGTGATCGAGCACCACGAACACCAGATGGTGCAGAACGTGTTCCATCTGGATGACCGTCCGCTGATCTCGATGATGGTGCCCCGGGGCGATGTGGAATGGCTCGATGCCCATCTGACGGTGGCCCAGGCCTTGCACGAGGTGCGTGCCTCCAGCGGCAAGGGTGCGCATTCCTGGTATCCGGTCTGCCGCGAATCGCTCGACAATGTGGTGGGCCTGGTCAGCGTGGCGCAGCTGCTCGACGTCGTTGATACGCACAACACCGCGATTGCCAAGGTGGCCGTGGCAGCCAGCTATGTGCCCGAAACGCTCAGCGGTTTTGAACTGCTGGAGCAATTCCGCGCCCGTGCGGGCCGCATGATTTTTGTCGTTGATGAATACGGGGTGGTGCAGGGCATCATCACGCCGCGCGATGTGCTCGAAGCGATTACCGGCGAGCTCAAACCCGGCGCCGCCAGCGAGGCCTGGGCGGTACAGAATGACGACGGCTCCTGGTACCTCGATGGCCTGATGCCGGTGTCCGAATTGAAGGCGCGTTTGGAAATCAAGGAGTTGCCCGATGAGGACAAGGGCCGCTATAACACCTTGGCCGGCATGCTGATGGCGGAATCAGGCCATCTGCCACCTTTGGGGGAAAAGATTTATTGCGCGGGCTGGGTATTTGAGGTGCTGGCGCTGGAGGGCAAGCGCGTCGACAAGGTAATCGCTAGGCTGGACGCGATGGCACTTGATTACTAAACGTTACAGATGTGTAGATCCAGGTTTACCATTCCTTTAAATATAAAAATGTGTGGACTTACTCGGTTATTGCATTTTTAGGTATACTGCAAGCGTTAACTGAATTGAATGGATATTAAACATGCCTACTTTGAAGGAAATCGATGCCCAACTGGCAGCCCTGCAACAACAGCGTGAAGAAGTTCGTCGCAACGAACTGAAGACCGCCGTAGACCAGGTGCGCAAGCTGGTGGCAGATTACGGCCTGACCGAACAGGATGTATTCCCTCCTGCACGCGGCCGCTCGGCTTCCGCAGGCTCCAAGGTCGCTCCCAAGTACCGCGATCCCGCTACGGGCGCTACCTGGACGGGCCGTGGCAAGGCGCCAAAGTGGATTGAAGGCCAGGATCGTGAAAAGTTCGCGATTTAAGTTGGACATCCTTCAAAGAAAAACCTGCTTCGGCAGGTTTTTTTTCGTTGCGGAGTCGACGGGTTGGGCAGCTTTATAAAAATTAGCACATATCTTCTTAATTTCTCCTATTTTTGTAGGAGTGGATTGTTGCTAACTATCCGCCCATCCATCCGTCATATCTGAGCGGTGCTAAATGTATGCAATTGCTCATAGTGCCTTGCTATAATTGCATTTAACAATCTATAGGCTTATTCATTTTTTTTACGATTTTGTAGATTCTGTGGAGATTGGGTTGCGGGTGGACGGCTGCTGGAGTGGTTCGCATTTCGCTGCCTTGGCAACCGGCCTGGATGCTTAACCGGCCTGGATGCTTAATCGGAATGCGCAAATCGTATGGCGATCACACCTGCGATCGCAGAGGCAATTGCAGGGCTTAGCCTTTGGATGACATATGCAAGACCTGGCCCGGGAGTAGACTGTTTGCAGCGTTCAGTCTAATACCCGCAAAACAGGAGTCACGATGAAATCAGGTGCTCATGAGACAGCGCAGCATGCGTTCGCCTCGACCTTCAAATCCCTCTCGATCCCTTCGTCCAAGAAGTCGGAAAAAGGCAGCAAAGGCAAGTTCTACTCGCTGCCCGAACTGAGCAAGCAATTCCCCAATATCCAGCGCCTGCCGATGTCCCTGCGCATCGTGCTGGAGTCGGTGCTGCGCAACTGCGATGGCCAGCGCGTGCTGCCCGAGCATGTCGAGCAGTTGGCCAACTGGAAGCCGCAGGCCGAGCGCACCGAGGAGATTCCTTTTGTCGTCGCGCGCGTGGTGCTGCAGGATTTCACCGGCGTGCCGCTGCTCGCTGACCTGGCGGCCATGCGCAGCACGGCCGAGCGCATGGGCAAGAATGCCAGCGCCATCGAGCCGCTGGTGCCCGTCGATCTGGTGGTGGACCATTCGATCATGGTGGACTACTACGGCAGCAAGAACGCGCTGGACCTGAACATGAAGCTGGAGTTCGAGCGCAACAATGAGCGCTACCAGTTCATGAAATGGGGCATGCAGGCCTTTGATACCTTTGGCGTGGTGCCGCCGGGCTTTGGCATCGTGCACCAGGTCAATCTGGAATACCTGGCGCGCGGCGTGCACCAGGACAAGCACCATGTCTACTACCCCGACTCGCTGGTGGGCACCGACAGCCACACGACGATGATCAATGGCGTGGGCGTGGTGGCCTGGGGCGTAGGCGGTATCGAGGCCGAGGCGGCGATGCTGGGCCAGCCGGTCTATTTCCTCACGCCCGATGTGGTGGGCTTTGAGCTCTCTGGCAGCTTGCGCGAAGGCGTGACCGCCACTGACCTGGTGCTGACCGTCACCGAGATGCTGCGCCGCGAAAAGGTGGTGGGCAAGTTTGTCGAGTTCTTTGGCGAGGGCACGCGCAGCCTGTCGGTGCCCGACCGCGCCACCATCGGTAATATGGCGCCCGAGTACGGTGCCACGATGGGCTTTTTCCCGGTCGATGACAAGACCATGGATTACTTCAAGGGCACGGGCCGCAGCAAGGCCGAGATCGCCGCCTTTGAAGCCTACTTCAAGGCCCAGGGGCTGTACGGCGTGCCCAAGGCGGGGGATATTGACTACTCCCAGGTGGTGCGCCTGGACCTGGCCACGGTGGCGCCGAGCCTGGCGGGTCCCAAGCGGCCCCAGGACCGTATCGAGATCGGCCAGGTCGCTGCCAAGTTCGATGCGCTGTTCAGCGCGCCTGTCGCGCAAAACGGCTTCAACCTGCCAGCAGACCAGCTGGCTCGCCCGGTCAAGGTGCATATCAATGGCGCTGGCGAGACCGCCGAGCCGTCTGCCAAGCCCTTGCCGGCCGGCTCGCCGCGCAATGCGGTCGAGATGGTGGCCAACAAGCCGGCCGTGGTGGATGCGGAAGCGGCACTGGAAGCGGCCGATGCCCATGCCGAGCGCATCGAAGGGCGTGATGTGGACCTGCACAATGGCGATGTGCTGATTGCCGCCATCACCAGCTGCACCAACACCTCCAACCCTAGCGTGATGCTGGCTGCGGGCTTGCTGGCCAAGAAGGCCGTCAAGGCCGGGCTGCGTGTGCAGTCGCACATCAAGACATCGCTGGCCCCTGGCTCGCGCCTGGTAACCCTGTATTTGACCGAGTCGGGGCTGCTGCCCTATCTGGAGCAGCTGGGCTTCAATATCGCCGGTTATGGCTGCACCACCTGCATCGGCAATGCCGGTGATCTGCTGCCCGAATTCAACAGCGCCATCCAGCACCATGACCTGGTCTGTGCGGCCGTGCTGTCGGGCAACCGCAACTTCGAGGCGCGCATCCACCCCAATATCCGCGCCAACTTCCTGGCCAGCCCGCCGCTGGTGGTGGCCTATGCGATTGCCGGCAATGTGCGCAAGGACCTGATGACCGAGCCGGTCGGCCAAGGCAAGAACGGCCGCGACGTCTACCTGGGCGATATCTGGCCGACGA
>NZ_KE148631.1:59340-63890 GCF_000410635.1 Comamonas sp. B-9 | reverse complement strand
CGGCCGCGACGTCTCCCTGGGCGATATCTGGCCGACGCCCGACGAGGTGCAGAAGCTGATGAAATTCGCGATGAATGGCAAGGCTTTCCGTGCCAACTACGAAAAGGTCAGCAGCGAGCCGGGCAAGCTCTGGGAGAAGATCAAGGGCGTGACCGGCGCCACCTACACCTGGCCGGACAGCACCTATATTGCCGAGCCACCCTTTTTCAAGGATTTCTCGCTGGCAGCGCCCGAGCCCGGTGCCGAGCAGCGCGACAATGCGGTGCGCAAGGCCCGGGTAATGGCGCTATTTGGTGATTCGATCACCACCGACCATATCTCGCCCGCTGGCTCGATCAAGGACAGCTCACCGGCCGGCCAATGGCTGCTGGCCAACGGCGTCAAGAAGAGCGACTTCAACAGCTACGGATCGCGCCGGGGCAACCATGAGGTGATGATGCGCGGCACCTTTGCCAATGTGCGCATCAAGAACCAGATGCTGGCGGCTGGGCCGGACGGCTCGCGCGAAGAGGGTGGCCTGACGCTTTACCAAAATCCGGGCGAGGAACAGGGCAGCAAGCTCTTCATTTACGATGCCGCCATGCGCTATATGGCAGCGGGCACGCCCACCGTGGTGTTTGCCGGCGAGGAATACGGCACCGGCTCCAGCCGCGACTGGGCGGCCAAAGGCACCCAGTTGCTGGGCATCAAGGCGGTGGTGGCGCGCAGTTTTGAGCGCATCCACCGCGCCAATCTGGTGGGCATGGGCGTGCTGCCGCTGCAGTTCAAGCAAGGCGAGAGCTGGGAGACGCTGAAGCTGCGCGGGGACGAGCTGATCGACATCGTGCCCGACCCCTCGCTCGCGCCGCGCAGTAAGGCCAAACTGGTCATCCAACGCGCGGATGGCAGCGTTACCGAAGCCGAGCTGGTGTTGCGTATTGACACGCCTATCGAGGTCGAATACTACAAGGAGGGCGGTATACTGCCCTTCGTTTTACGCCAGTTACTGTAAGAGTTGACCTACGCGCGACTAACACGGGCCTTGTTTGCAACGAGGCCCGTTTGCATTTGTTGACCGTTACTGGTCAAATAGATGGACGTTAGTTTACTTTTAATTACATTTAGTCAACTATGGCCCACCCCTACACCCCCTTGTCGCTAGGCAGGCGCATGCACGAGATCCACACGCGGATCATGTGGTGTTTGCTCGCTGGCGGGGTGCTGTTGGCGGGGCTGGTGTCTACCGATGCGCAGGGCGTGGGCTTTGCCCGGGCGCTGCAGACCTGGGTGCAGGTCTTGCTGCTGCTCGCTGCCCTGGCCACCCTGGGCTGGGGCGGGCGCCTGCTGCTGCAGGGCAGCGCTGGCAGTGCTTTCATGGGCCGGCCGCTGTGGGTCTGCAGTGCCGTGGCGCTGGGCGGCTTTGCGGTGGTGCTGGCACTGCCGCTGCGCTTGTCTGAACACGGCAGCCGGCCGGCCTTGTGGCTGGAGCTGTCCGTCAATCTTTTGCTATCAATAAGTCTATTGATAGTCTCCCTAGAGTTATTGTCCTCTGCGCGGCGCAACCGCCCAGGTGCCGTGCCCCGCGCGAGCCACTGGCTGCAGCTGCAAAGCAATGGCGCGGTGCTGACGGCGACGGCGCTCTTGGTGGCGGTGACGGCGGTGGTCGCGCAAGGCCTGGTCGATCTGGACGGCGTGCGCCGCTATGTCTTGCCGCTGGGTATGCTGGCCTGCTGCGCCTGGGCTGCGGTGCAGAGCCGCCATTTTGCCGGCCAGTCTGGCCGCTGGACGGTGTTGAGACTCGCGGCCGCCTTGGCCGTGGGCGCAGCGGCCATTCTGCTGGGCGCGGGCAGCCACTGGGCGATGCTGCTGGAGCAGGCGGCCTGGTGCTATGCGCTGTCGGTGCTGGCTCTGGTGTTGATCATGGCCTCGCTGCGCCACAGCCTGGTGGGCTGGGCCTCGGCCCACCCGGCGCGCCTGCAGGGCGAGGAATGGCTGGAGCAGGCCCCCATCGGTGTGGTGCGGGTTGACGGCGCGGGCGCCATCGTGCATGCCAACCGCACCCAGCTGGACTGGCTGGGCGTGTCCAGCCTGGTGGACCAGCCCTGGACCGCAGCGCTCGCCCCCAGCCTGCGCAGCCAGGCCCCTGATTGGCTGGCACGCTTGCGCGCAGGGCAGTCGCTCGCCTTTGAGCAAAGCATTGATACGCCCCAGGGCCTGCGCCACTTCCAGACCGATATCCTGGTCGCCCCGCAAGGGCGCGATGCGCATGCCTTCATGCTGCTCTCGCACGATGTGTCAATGCAAAAGCTGATGGTCGGCCGCGTGCAGGAGCAGCAGTCGCAGCTGGTGTCGCTGGTCAGTGCCATCCCGGACCTGGTCGTGCTCAAGGGGGCCGATGGGCGCTTCTTGCACTGCAACCAGGCGTTTGAGCGCCTGGTGGGCCTGGCACACGCGCAGATCATTGGCCGCACGACTTCGGACCTGGGCCTGCAAGGGCGCATGCCCTCTGATTGGGAAACCGACCTGCGTGCGCGCAACAGCAACACGCCCGTCGTCTACGAAGAGACCCTGCAGTTTGCCGACAATGGCTACCAGGGCCGTTTCGAGATCACCAAATCGGCCATTCGCGCCGCCAATGGCGAGGTCACCGGCCTGCTGTGCATCTGCCGCGACCTGGCCGAGCGCAGCCGCGCGCGCAAGGAGATCGAGCGCCTGGAGTTCTTCGATGTGCTCACCGGCCTGCCCAACCGCCGCATGCTGATGGACCGGCTCGAATGGTCGATCATCGCCTGCAAGCAGCGCGGCACCTATGCGGCGCTGCTGTTCATCGATCTGGACAATTTCAAGGACCTCAACGATTCGCTGGGCCACCAAAAGGGTGACCGGCTGCTGTGCGAAGTAGGCAAGCGCCTGATTGCCAGCGTGCGCAGCGGCGATGTGGTCGCGCGCTTTGGCGGCGACGAGTTTGTCGTGCTGGTCGAGAACCTGGGCGCCGAGCGCGTGCAGGCCGAAGCCCATGTGCGCTCGGTGGTCGAGCATGTGATCACCCGTTTCAAGCAGCCCTTTGTGCTCGACGGCCAGTCCCACCACAGCACGCCCAGCATTGGCGTGACGGTGTTTGGCGACCATGAATCGCTGACGGTGCAGGAGCTGCTCAAGCGCGCCGACCTGGCGATGTACGAGGCGAAATCGGCCGGCCGCAACACGCAGCGCTTCTTTGATCCGCAGATGCAGGCCATCGTCAACGCGCGTGCCAATCTGGAAAGCGATCTGCGCCAGGCTATCCACGACGGCGAGCTGCAGGTCTACTACCAGCCGGTGATGAATGGCAGCGGCAGCCTGGTGGGCGCGGAAGCCTTGGTGCGCTGGCGCCACCCGGCGCGTGGCCTGGTCATGCCGATCGAGTTCATCGACCTGGCCGAGCAGACCGGGCTGATTGTCGACCTGGGCAACTTCGTGATGCGCACCGCCTGCGAGCAGCTGGCGCTGTGGGCGGCCAGCCCCTCCACCCAGGCGCTGACCATGTCGGTCAATGTGAGCCCCCGGCAGTTCCACAACCAGGGCTTTGTCGATGAGGTGCTGGGCATTGTGGCGCAGACGGGTGCCAACCCCGCATGCCTGAAGCTGGAGCTGACCGAGAACCTGCTGCTGGGCGATGTCAACGAGACCGTCAACCGCATGCGCCAGCTCAAGGAGCGCGGCGTGGGCTTCTCGCTCGATGACTTTGGCGTGGGTTATTCATCGCTGTCCTACCTCAAGCGCCTGCCGCTCGACCAGCTGAAGATCGACCGCAGCTTTGTCAGCGATGTGCTGAGCGATGTCAGCGACGCGGTAATTGTGCGCACCATCCTGGCACTGGCCCAAAGCCTGGAGCTCGAAGTGGTGGCCGAAGGTGTGGAGAACTCCGAGCAGGTGGACTTCCTCGTCAGCAACGGCTGCAAGCGCTTCCAGGGTTTCCACTTTGGCCGTCCGGTGCCGATTGGCGAGTTCGAGCGCCTGCACGGCTTCGCCAGCTTCCGGCCGGCTTGAGCTGCCCCATCGCCGGGTGCTGAAGCCAGCCACGAGGGCTGTTGCGCTAGCGCACAAGGCGGGCCCTGCAATCTGGGCACAATGGCGGTATGCATGAACAGATTTTGATCGCTGGCGGCGGCATCGGCGGCCTGGCTGCTGCGCTGGCCGCCATTCGCGCGGGCACCGAGGTGCGCCTGTTTGAGCGTGCTGCGCAGTTCAGCGAAGTGGGCGCCGGTGTGCAGCTGGGCCCCAACGTCGTGCGGCGCCTGCAGGCCTGGGGCCTGCAAAGGCCGCTGCAGGCGGTGGCAGCCTTTCCGCAGGCGCTGGTCTCGCGCAATGCCATCAGCGGGCAGGAGCTGGCCCGGCTGGACCTGGGCGCGCAAGCGGTGGCACGCTACGGCGCGGCCTACGCCACCATCCACCGCGCCGACCTGCACCAGCTGCTGCTCGATGCGGTGCGGCCCAGCGCCGATCTGCACCTCAACCTGGACAACGCCGTGGACTACCACGAGGACAACGGCCGCGTCGTCACCATCACCACCAAGCAGGGCAAGCAGATC
>NZ_KE148631.1:54780-59217 GCF_000410635.1 Comamonas sp. B-9 | reverse complement strand
GATCTGCCGGCGGCCTGGCGCACCGACGTGGTCAGCGCCTGGATGGGGCCGCGTTTTCATGCAGTGCAGTACCCCGTGCGCGGCGGCGACATGCAGAACCTGGTCATCATTGTGGAAGGCGCCGCGCCCGATGACCTGGAGCACTGGGACCATGCGGGCAACGGCGCCGATCTGCAGCGGTGCCTCGCCGGTGCGCACCGCCAGCTGCTGGGCCTGGTGGAAGCGGTCAGTGCCACAGGCGCTGCCTGGCGCCTCTGGCCGCTGGCAGACCGCGCACCGATGGCTGGCCCCCAGGAGATGGCGCAGGGCCTGGTCGCGCTGCTGGGCGATGCCGCCCACCCGATGCGGCCCTACCTGGCCCAGGGAGCGGGCATGGCGATTGAAGATGCGGCCGAGCTGCAGCGCGCCTTGACCATGCACGACCTGGAGATGCCGCTGCGCCTGCGGCGCTATGCGCTCAACCGCTGGCAGCGCAATGCCCGGGTGCAGGCGCGCGCGATCCGCAATGGCGAGATTTTCCATGCACGCGGCCTGGTGGCCCTGGGGCGCGATACGGCGCTGCGCGCCATGGGCGCCAAGCTGATGGATGTGCCCTGGCTGTACCGGGGCGATGGCTCATCGGCCTCGGCGCTGTAGCGCGGGCGCGCCAAGCCGCGCCAGGCCCGATGGGGTCTAATGGCGTGCCGGGGCCTGTTGCGCCAGCAGCAGCGGCGATTGCGGCAAAAAGCGGAAGGCCAGGCAGCCCAGCATCAGCATGCCCGCCACAAACAGCATCACATACTGGTAGATCTCGCCGCCGTGCTGCTGTGCGTAGGACGCGACGATGCCCGAGAGCCACTGCATCAGCGCCACGCCCAGGAACATCGCCATCGTGTAGACCGACAGCGCGCGGCCGGTGGTCTCCTTGGGGTAGGAGGAGCGCACATCGGCGTACTGCAGCACCGAGTAGCCCGAGGCCAGGCCCATGAACATGATCAGCGCCACGGTGGCCGCAGCATGGTGCACAAAGGCCAGTGCGCAGAAGGTGCAGGCCATCACGGCCGCGCCGGCGATGATGCGGCGCCGGCGGCGCGCCGGGCCCGGGTCCAGCCGGCCAAAGACCGACGGCGTGAACAGCGAGATCATCGAGACGATCAGGGCCACGTTGCCGGTGGCCACCAGCGAGAAGCCATAGCGGTCGATCAGCATCGGGCTGAGCCAGAGCCCGCGCACCGTCAGAAACGAGGCATAGCCCACCATGCCCATGATGGCAATGGCCCAGGTATGGGGCACCAGCAGCAGGCCGCCAAAACCCTTGACGGCCGTGAGCCAGCTGGGCTTGGGCAGGTCATCGCTGGGCAGATGCGGCTCGTGCACGCGCAAAAAGATCGCTATCCAGGACAGCGCGCAGAGCACGGCCAGCAAGCCAAAGCCCCAGCGCCAGCCGTAGTGCTGCACCAGCCAGGCCAGCGGCGTGCCGGTAAACAGCAGGCCCAGGCCGCCCACGCCCATGCCGACGCCGGACATGAACGCAAAGCGGTCGCTCGGGAAATGGCGCGCAATGAACATCGTGCAGGCCAAAAAGGCCGGCGAGCAGCCAATGCCGATCAGCAGCTGGCCCAGCATCAGCCCGTGGTAGCTGGGCGCGAGCGCCGAGATCAGCGAGCCGGCAATGGCCAGCGGGAAGGCGGTGAGCACGGTCTTGCGCAGGCCATACAGGTCCATGCCCACGCCCATGAACAGCTGCGTGACGCCGAATGACAGGCCAAACAGACCGGCAAAGGCGCCCAGCGACTCGGCTGACAGCCCGAAATCGGTGCGCAGCCCATCGGCAATGATGGAGGTGACGGTGCGGAAGGCCTGGCTCAGCGAGAAGGCCGACAGCAAGGTCAGCAGCATGGCCCAGAGCAGGGTGGACGAGGGCGCCGCAGGGCGCCCGGTGGGGGAGGGTGTAGGTGGGACCGGCATGGCTGAGGGTGCGGGCAACAAGCCAGGGCCAGAGGGTGCCGGTCCTATTGGAGTCGCCAACATAACCCTTGATACGTCGTTCTCAAGCCTTGCCGTACGTCTGTACTGTCTGCGGCTTGATGCCTCGTCTCAACCGCAAACCTTCGGTTTGCTGGGTGATGTCAGTGCCTCTTAATATGCGCCATCGGCCTGTAGGGGGCTGGCGCGGCTTGTTATATGCGCCTGCCACTATAGAGGACTCTGGCCGGCTCTGCACGGCGCAGTGTCACTTGGGGCAACCCCTGGGTGGGGTTGCGGCAGCTCACAGGTTGGTGCGCAGCGACCAGATCTCGGGAAAGAGCACGACGTCGAGCATTTTTTTCAGGTAGCTCACGCCGCCGGTGCCACCGGTGCCGCGCTTGAAGCCAATCACGCGCTCGACGGTGGTCAGGTGGCGGAAGCGCCAGAGGCGGAAGGCATCTTCGATATCGGTCAGCTTCTCGCCCAGCTGGTACAGGTCCCAGTATTTGTGCGGATCGCTGTACACGGTGATCCAGGCTTGCTTGACGCCTTCGCTCTCGGTGTACGGCTGGCTCCAGTTGCGCTGCAGCGCTTCGGCCGGCACGGCAATGCCTTCGTGGGCCAGCAGCTGCAAGGCAATGTCGTACAGCGATGGCGCAGCGTAGGCCGCCTCTACCTGGGCCAGCAGGTCCGGTCGGTGCGCATGGGGCTTGAGCATGGCGGCATTCTTGTTGCCCAGCGAGAACTCGATGCAGCGGTACTGCGCGCTCTGAAAGCCGCTGGAATTGGCCAGGTAGGGGCGCATGGCCGTGTACTCGGGCGGGGTCATTGTTGAGAGCACGGTCCAGGCATTGACCAGCTGCTCCATGATGCGCGAGACGCGCGCGAGCATCTTGAAGGCCTCGGGCTTGGTGTTGTCTGCCGGGTTGGCCATGGCCTGCATGGCAGCGCGCAGCTCATGGAGCATCAGCTTCATCCACAGCTCGCTGGTCTGGTGCTGCACGATGAACAGCATCTCGTCGTGCGCGGGCGACAGCGGGTGCTGGGCGTTGAGGATCTCGTCCAGGTGCAGGTAGTCGCCATAGCTCATGTCTTTGCTGAAGTCGAGCTGTGCGCGCTCTTCATGCACAATGGATTCGGGCTTGCTGGGGGTGTCTCGCATGGTGTGTGGGGCAGTGCAAGCGGCGTCAATTGCAGCGCAAGAATGGCACTGCACAACCGGGCCGCAAGGCCTAAAGTGGCTGCATCGATTGTACTGAGGTGATTCGCATGAAACCGTCTGCCCCATCCACACCCAGAGCCACTTCGGAGGCCGTGCCGGCGCGCGGCGCTGCCGCTTTGGCCGCCTCCCGCGCGCAGCAAACCCTGGCCGATCCGCGCTGGGCCGATGTACAGGGCCGCCAGGCTGCAGCCGATGGCCGCTTTGTCTATGCGGTGCGCAGCACCGGCGTTTTTTGCCGGCCCTCCTGCAGCTCGCGCCTGGCCAAGCCCGAAAACGTGCAATTTTTCGACACCGCAGCGCAGGCCCAGGCTGCTGGCTACCGCGCCTGCAAGCGCTGCCAGCCCGAGGCGACCGCCAAGCCCGGCCATGCGGCTTTGATGGCCCAGCTCTGCGACTGGATCGCCACGGCCGAAGACGAGCCCAGCCTGGCCGAGCTGGCCGAGCGGGCCGGCATGAGCCCCTTCCATCTGCAGCGCGTCTTCAAGGCGGCCGTCGGTGTATCGCCCAAGGCCTATGCCAAGGCCCAGCGCCGCCAGCGCCTGCAAACCGCGCTGGGCGATGCGCAAGAGGCGCCCCGCGTCATCGATGCGATCTTTGATGCCGGCTTTGCCAGCACCGCGCAGCTCTACCGCGACAGCCAGGCCGTGCTGGGCATGACCCCGCGCCAGTACCGCACAGGGGGCGCCGCGCAGCAGATCCGCTTTGGCGTGGCCGAATGCAGCCTGGGCCCCATCCTGGTGGCCGCCACCGCGCAGGGCATTTGCGCGATCTTGCTGGGCGACGATGCCGATGCGCTGGTGCAGGACCTGCAGCAGCGTTTTCCCAAAGCCCAACTGGCCGGGGGCGACGCGGCCTTTGAGCGCTGGATGGCCCAGGTCATCGGCTTTGTCGATGAACCCACGCGCGGCCTGGCGCTGCCGCTGGATGTGCGCGGCACCGCTTTTCAGCAGCAGGTCTGGCAGGCGCTGCGGCTGATTCCCGTCGGCAGCACCGTCAGCTACAGCGAGCTGGCACGCAAGCTGGGCATGCCCCAGGCCAGCCGCGCCGTTGCGGGCGCCTGCGCGGCCAATGCGATTGCCGTCGCCATTCCCTGCCACCGGGTGGTGCGCAATGACGGCGGCCTCTCCGGCTACCGCTGGGGCGTGGACCGCAAGCGCGCATTGCTGCAGCACGAGGCCGAGCTGGCACCGCAGGCGCCACGGGTGGCGCGCCATGGCTAAGCGTGCGGCCAGTGCTGCACAAGTTGCGCTGCCGCTGGAGGCTGAGGC
>NZ_KE148631.1:48650-54607 GCF_000410635.1 Comamonas sp. B-9 | reverse complement strand
AGATGGCCGCGATGTATGGCGAAGCGGCGCATTTTCGCAGCCGCATCCAGATGCAGCGCCACGCCTTTGGCCGGGGCGAGTACCAGTACGTTGCCTACCCGCTGCCAGCGCTGCTGCAGGCCTTGCGCACGGCACTCTATGCCCGCTTGCAGCCCGTGGCGGAGCAATGGCGCGCGCAGCTCGCAGCCGCCGCGCCACCTTGGCCTGCGCAGCATGCGGCCTTGCTGGCGCAGTGCCATGCAGCCGGCCAGCGGCGGCCCACACCGCTGCTGCTGCGCTATGGCGCGGGCGACTACAACTGTCTGCACCAGGACTTGTATGGCGAACTGGTGTTTCCGCTGCAGGTGATCGTGCTGCTGTCGCAGCCGGGCGAGGATTTTGACGGCGGCGAGCTGGTGCTGACCGAGCAGCGCCCCCGCATGCAGTCGCGCGTGCAGGTGCTGCCGCTGCAGCGCGGTGATGCGGCCATCATTGCGGTGCGCGAGCGGCCGGTGCAGGGCACACGCGGCAGCTACCGGGTGCAGCACCGGCATGGGGTCTCCACCGTGCTGCGGGGCGATCGCCATACCTTGGGCATTGTGTTCCACGATGCAGAGTAAGCGCTGAAACAGCCCCGACTTCATCGCCCAGCCTCCATCCTCTATAGTGGGGATCCACGGCAGCCGCCGCCATCTACCGACCACGCCATGCCCCTGGAACTGACGACCCAAGTCGCCCTGCCTGCCAACTACCGCCCGCAGGACATGCTGGCCCTGCATGCCCGCGATGCCTTGCAGGCGTCCGAGAAAGTCGAAGGGCTGCGTGTCAGCAAGGGCTTGGTCTGGCAGGGCCAGCCTGCGCTGCTGCAGCTGGAGATGGTGGATGGCGCAGCGCGCGCGGTCGCCAGTTTGGCGGTCGATGGCACAGCGCCGACCGGCAACGACCCCGCTGCACTCGATGCGATGCTGGCGCGCATGCTGGGCCTGGGTGACGGGGCGGACCAGCTGGCGCTGCAGCATGGCCAGCACCCGGTGCTGGGCCCCTTGCTGCTGGCCCAGATGGGCTTGCGCGTGCCCGCCAGCAGCAGCCCCTTCGAGGCCCTGGTCTGGGCCATTACCGGCCAGCAGATCAGCGTGGCGGCGGCGATTGCGCTGCGCCGGCGCCTGATTGCGGCCACGGCCTTGCAGCACAGCAGCGGCATGCTCTGCCACCCCGATGCCGCCGCGCTGGCGGCGCTGACGCCCAAGCAATTGCGGGCAGCGGGCTTCTCGGTCAGCAAGATCGCGACCCTGGAGCGCGTCTGCGCCGCCGTGCTGGACGGCAGCCTGCCGCTCGATGCCTGGGCCGCCCAGCCCTTGCAGGCGCAAGACGCCCAGGCGATTGAAGATGCGCTGCTGGCCATCAAGGGCATTGGCCCCTGGACCGTGCATTACGCCTTGCTGCGTGGCTTTGGCTGGCTGGATGGCAGCCTGCATGGCGATGTGGCGGTGCGCAATGCGCTGGCCCGGCTGCTGGATGTACCCAGCGTCTCCCAGCGCGAGGCCGAGCAGTGGCTGGGGGCATTTGCGCCCTGGCGGGCGCTGGTGGCGGCCCACCTCTGGGCCAGCCTGTCGGCCAAAAGCTACTGAGGGCTGGCTTCAAGGGCCTGCAGCGCATCGCCACTGGCCGGGCGCAGCAGGCCCAGCACCACCAGGGCGGAGACCGTGGCTATCGCCGCCAGCACATACAGCAGCTGGGCAAAGGCCTGGCCATAGGCATGTTGCAAACCCAGCGCTGCTGCCGCATCGGGCTGGGCGGGCAGCCAGGCCAGCGCCTGGCGCAGCTCGCCCATCGCCAACTGCTGGGCGGCGGTTTGCAGGCTGGCCGCATCCAACACAGTTGGCAGATGTGGGGTGATCAAGCCGGCTAGCATCGCGGTCACCATCGCCAGCGCAATGCCTTCGCCGGCCACCCGCACGGTGCTGAAAATGCCGGTGGCCATGCCCGCGCGCTCCTGGGGCACGAGGCTTACCGACAGCCCATCCATCAGGCCCCAGGGCAGACCCGCGCCGCTGCCGATCAGCAAGAGCGGCAGCACCCCTGCCATGCCCCCGGCATCCACAGGCACCTGCGCCAGCCACACCAGGCCCCCGGCGGCCAGCAGCAAGCCAGCGGCTGAGATAGGGCCGGCGTGGAACCAGCGCGTGAGCCAGGCTGCTACCAGCGGCACCACCAGCATCGGGGCCGACAGCGCCAGCATCCACCAGCCCGCTGCCACCTCGCTGTAGCCGGCAATGCCGATCAGCTGCAGCGGCAGCAGCACCAGCAACACCACATAGCAGTAGCAGGTCGCAATGGGCAGCACCTGCACACCGATAAAGCGCGGGTAGCGGAACAGGCTCAGGTCCAGCATCGGCCGGGCCACGCGCCGCTCCACGGCGATGAAGAGCAGCAGCGCAAGGATGGATGCCAGTAGCAGCGCGATGACCTGCGGACTGCGCCAGCCCAGCGCGGCGGCCTGCACCATGCCCAGCGTCAGCAAGACCAGCATGCTGGTGAACAGCAGCGCACCGGGCCAGTCCAGCCCCTGGGCCTGCGGGTCGCGCGACTCGCGCATCGCCACCATGCCCACCAGCAAGGCGACCAGGCCCAGGCCAGCGCAGAGCGCAAAACCGGCCTGCCAGCCGGCCTGCTCGATCAGCCAGCCTGTCAACAGCGGGCCAAAGGCCAGGCCGGTGCCAAAGGTGGTGCCCAGCAGGCTAAAGGCCTGGGCGCGCTGCGCTGCTGCAAACTCCTGCGCCAGCGCGGCCGTGCCGCCGGCCAACGTTGCAGCTGCGGCCACGCCTTGCAGCGCACGCAGCAGGTCAATCTGCCAGACGCTGCGCGCCAGCACCAATGCCAGGCCCGCGAGGCAAAAGGTCGACAGGCCCAGCAAAAAAAGCCGCTTGCGCCCCCATTGGTCGGCCAGTGCGCCAGCGGCCATCAGGCAACTGCCAAAGCCCAGCATGAAGGCATTGGTGATCCAGCCCAGGCTGGTGGCGCTGCCGCCCAGTGCGCGGCCAATCGCCGGCGTGGCCACGGCCCCGCCAGAAAAACTCAGTGGCAGCACCAGCGCTGCCAGACAAACGGATGCCAGAACCATCCAGGGCCCGCGCCAGGCGGCGGGTAAAACACGGTGCATAGCCAACTCCTGCAAAAACACGCTGTGGAGCTTAATGAGGAATGGATCGCCAATAAACAGGCCGATTGTTGTTTGATTAACAACCAAATGTCCGTAATATGCGCGCATGGACAACCTGAACCACATCGCCGCCTTTGTGCAGGCGGCCGAGCGCCGCAGTTTTGTGGCCGCCGCCCGCGCCTTGGGCATCTCGGCATCAGCCGTCGGAAAAAGCGTGGCCAAGCTGGAGGCACAACTGGGCACGCAGCTGCTGGTGCGCACCACGCGGCGCGTGTCGCTGTCGCATGAGGGCGAGCTGATGTACACGCACTGGCGCCGCATTCTGGATGACCTGCAGGATGCGCAGGCGCTGCTATCGAGCACGCAGAGCAGTCCCCGGGGCCTGCTGCGCATTGGCCTGCCCACCATTGGCTACCGTTTCTTGCTGCCGGTGATTCCGGCCTTCCGCGCGCGCTACCCGGATATCGCGCTGGACCTGGACTTCAACGACCGGCTGGTCGATGTCGTCGAGGCGCGCCTGGATGCGGTGATCCGCAGCGGCCTGCTGGCCGACTCCAGCCTCAGCGCCCGGCGCCTGGGCCTGTTCCGCTTTGTGCTCTGCGCATCCCCCGCCTATCTGGCGCAGCGCGGCCGGCCCCAGCGCCCCGAGGAGCTGGCGGCGCATGACTGCCTGCGTTTTCGCTTTCCCACCTCAGGCAAGCTGCAGCCCTGGCAGATGGGCGGTGACACGGCCGAGGCGCAGCAGGATGCCGCTGCCCACCCGCCGGCGCTGACCTGCAACAACATGGAGGCCTTGCGCGGCGCGGCGATCGGGGGCCTGGGCATTGCCTATATGCCCGATTTTCTGGCCCGCGATGCGCTGGCCGATGGCAGCTTGGAGACGGTGCTGGACGACTGTCTGACTTATTCCGGCCAGTTCAGCATCCTCTGGCCCTCGGGCCGGCTGATGTCGCCGCGCCTGCGCGTGTTTGTGGACTTTGTGGCCGAGCGGCTGTTCCAGCCCCCGTCGCCATAAAGCCCATCGAGGCCAGGCGCCGGGGCATCAGCCGCCGTGTGCCGGAGTTGCCACCAGCAGGATGAAATGCGCGACGCCTCGGCCTTCGTTGGCAAAGTGGTGCTCGGTGTCCATCGCCAGCTGGGCGCTGTCACCCGCCTGCAGCAGCACGGAATCAGCACCGGTAAAGACGCGCAGGCTGCCGGTCTCGACATAAAACACCTCGCGCGTGCCCGGACGGTGCGGCGCGAAGTGGCTGGAGGTCTGGCCCGGCGGCACCGCATAGTGCAGCAGCTCCAGCCCCGGCAGCGGGCGGGCCAGCGCCAGGCGCACGATACCGGTGTCCTCATGCACAAAGCGCGCATGTTCGCCCGCGCGGGTGATCTGCGCCGGGGCAGGGCTTTGCACCAGATCGCTCAGCTCGCAGCCCAGGCCGCGCGCAATGGCCATCGCGTTGCGCAGGCTCACGCTCAGTAGCCCCCGCTCCACCCGGGACAGCGCCCCGGAAGTCACGCCACTGGCCTGCGCCAACTGGTCCAGGGTGATGGCCAGCTGGGCGCGGCGGGCGCGCACCGCCAGGCCGAACTGCAGATCGGAGTCCGCGCTGGGTGGGGAGTTTTCAGTCGACATGGATTGACTATATTTCGTTTAGGAAATATTATTTGCCTATATGCAATTTCAACAAGATCTCTCCCAATGTACCTGTTATTGAGTGCGTCGCCGGTCCTGGCCGTTATCGCCGGGTTGCTGCTGGGCCTGCGGTCGCTGTATGCAGCGCTGATCGGCGTGGCGTTGGCGCTGGCCGGCTGTGTGATGGCGTTTCCGCTCAGCACGCCCGCAGCGCTGCAGGCACTGGCCAGCTGGATGCCGGTGCTGGTCGAGGTGCTGCTGATTGTGGGCGGGGGCCTCTTGCTGTCCGAAGTGCTGCGCGCCGCCGGCGCGCAAAAAGCGCTGGCGCAATGGGTGATGGGCCGCACCGGTGAAGGCGTGGGCGCCGTGCTGCTGGTGGTGCATGGCGTCACGCCCTTTGCCGAATCGCTGACCGGCTTTGGCATTGGCATCACGATTGGCATTCCGCTGCTGGCGCACAGCGGGTTGCCGGCGCGAAAGATCGCGCTGATTGGCCTCTTGGGCCTGTGCGCCGTGCCCTGGGGTTCGATGGGCCCGGGCACCTTGGTTGCCGCGACGATGGCCGGGCTGTCATTTGATGCGCTGGGCGTGGCCTCAGCAGCAGTGAGTGTGATCCCCATGGTGGTGGTGGGTGTGGCCGCTGCCTGGCTGGCCAGCGCGCCGGGCCGGCGTGCGGGGGCCATGCTGCAGGGTGCCCTGTCGGGCCTGATGCTGGCGCTGGCCATCGGGCTGAGCAATGCGGTGGTCGGTACCTCAGCCGCAGGTGCCTTGGGCGCCTTGCTGATGACGGTGCTCTGGCTCTGGTTGGGCCGTCGGGGCGCAGGCGCTTGTGCGGGCGATGCCGCTGCGCCGCTGGGCGCCCTGGGCTGGCGCGCGCTGGTCGCCTATGGCTTGCTGCTGCTCGGTGTGTTGGTAGCGGGCGCCGTGCTGCGCGCCTTGCAAGGCGCGGGTGCCTGGCATTTGCTGGCATCACCTGCGCTGTGGCTGTTTGTGGCGGCGGCCTGGTTTGCGCGCGGCCTGCCAGCACCCAGCAGCCTGCAGCTGGTGTGGCAGTCCTGGCGCCAGGTGGCGCCCGTGACGGGGCTGTTCATCGTGCTCGGCGTCGTGATGGCGGTATCTGGCATGGCCGCGCAACTGGCCCATGCCTTGGCGCAGGGCGGTAGCGCCTATGTGTTTGCGGCGCCTTTTGTGGCT
>NZ_KE148631.1:48175-48640 GCF_000410635.1 Comamonas sp. B-9 | reverse complement strand
GTGGCTGCCCTGGGCGGCTTTTTGACTGGCTCCAACACGGGGGCCAATGCGATGTTTGCCGCCACCCAGGCCGAGATTGCGCAGGCCTTGGGCGTCGCGGTGCTGCCCTTTATGGCGGTCCACAATGTCAGTGCAGCGCTGCTGCTGATGGCATCGCCCGGCAAGGTGGAGATGGCCTGCCAGCTGGTGTCCGGGACGGCACAGACTGAGCGCGCCTGGGTGCAGTCCCAGGTGCTGCTGGTCACCGGGCTGGCGGTGCTGCTGATGGCGGTGCTGAATGTGCTGCTCAGCGCTGTGCTGCTGCAGACTTAGGCGCCAAGCTGCCAGCCAGCTCGGGCAGCTGCGGCTGGATTTGCCGGGCCGAGGTGTTGCTGAGCCAGCGGCCCAGGTGCTTGCGCTGGCAGACCTGCAGCTCGCTCAGCAGTGCATGGCTGGGGTCGGGGATATGCCAGCGGCTGGGCAGGG
>NZ_KE148631.1:0-48160 GCF_000410635.1 Comamonas sp. B-9 | reverse complement strand
GGTCGGGGATATGCCAGCGGCTGCGCAGGTCGGCCTGCATGCGCAGCAGCAAATGGGCGGTCATTTCTGCATCGGCCAGCGCCCGGTGGGCCTTGTCGGCCGGCGGCAGTTGCAGATGGCGCACGATCTTGCCCAGCGAGTGGCTGGGCGCCTCGGGGTAGAGGCGGCGCGACAGCAAGACCGTGCAGGCAAACAGGCTGCCGACAGGCGCTGCGGCCGGGCTGGCTGCGCAGCCTGCGCGCTCCAGCTCATCCAGCCAGAACTTGCTGTCAAACGATGCGTTGTGTGCCACCAGCGGCGCCGTGCCGACAAAATCTGCTGCCTCGCGCATCACCTGCTCAGCGGGCGCCGCCGCCTGCAGCATTGCGGTGGTGATGCCGGTGAGCTGCGTGATAAAGCTGGGCATGCGCTGGCCGGCATTCATCAGGTTCTGGTAGCGGTCCACAATGCGGCCGTTCTCGACCATGACAATGCCGACCTCGGCCGCCCGCGCGCCATGCGCGGGGCTCATGCCGGTGGTTTCAAAGTCGAGAATGGCGATGCGTTCGGACATGGCGGGGCGGGTGCTGGAGGTGCTCGGCAATCAGGTCACCGCATGGATGCGGTTGAACTCGGGCTTTTGCCATTCGCCCGATTCCAGCACCTGGCGCAGGTGCTCGACCGCGTTCCACACGTCCTCAAAACGGGTGTAGAGGGGGGTGAAGCCAAAGCGCAGAATGTCCTTGTGCGGGCCGTTGCCGCCATCGCCCTTGCGGAAGTCACCGATAACGCCCCGGGCGATCAGCGCCTGCACGATGGCATAGGCGCCGCTGCCCTGGCCGTCCACGCCCGCGCCGTCGTCGCGCGTGAGGCACACCTGCGAGCCGCGCGCAAAGATATCGCGCGGCGTGGCCAGGCCCAGGCCGTAGCCGGCGCAGCGGGTCTCCACCAGCTCGATGAACAGGTCAGTCAGTGCGATGGACTTGCGGCGCAGCGCCGTCATGCCGCCGTACTTCTCGGCTTCGCTGAAGATGTCCAGGCCGCACTGCAGGGCCGACAGCGCAATCATCGGCTGGGTGCCGCACATGTAGCGGCGGATGCCGGCAGCTGGCTGGTAGTCGCTGGTGAAGGCGAACTGCTCGGCATGGCCAAACCAGCCCGACAGCGGCTGCCAGAACTTGTCGGTATGGCGCGCATGCACCCAGACAAAGGCCGGGGCGCCAGGGCCGCCGTTGAGGTATTTGTAGCTGCAGCCCACGGCGTAGTCGGCGTTGGCGGCATTCAGGTCCACCGGCACGGCGCCGGCCGCATGGGCCAGGTCCCAGACGGTCAGCACGCCCTGGGCATGCGCATCGCGCGTGACCTGGGTCATGTCGTGCATATGGCCGGTGCGGTAGTTCACGTGGCTGAGCAGCAGCACGGCCACGTCGGTGGTCAGGCAGGCGGGCAGCTCTTCGGGTTCGATCAGCACCAGCTCCAGGTTGTGCTGCTTGCACAGCGACTCGGCAATGTACAGATCGGTGGGGAAGTTGCTGCGCTCGCTGATGACCTTGGTGCGCGGCGCCGGGTCTGAGAACTCTTGCTGCGACAGGCGGATGGCCGCGCTCAGCACCTTGTAGAGGTTGACCGAGGTGGTGTCGGTGAACACGACTTCGCCGGGCTTGGCGCCTATCCAGGGCGCAAACTGGTCGCCCAGGCGCTGGGGCAGGTCGATCCAGCCGGCATCGTTCCAGCTGCGGATGAGGCCCTGGCCCCATTCACGCTGCACCACATCGGCCACGCGCGCGGCCGTGGCCTTGGGCAGTGGGCCCAGCGAGTTGCCGTCCAGGTAGATCACGCCGTCGGGCAGGTCGAACAGATGGCGCAGCGGTGCCAGCGGCTCTTGCTGGTCAACGTCGCGGCAGGCTTCCAAGGTGGTCATGGCTATGTCTCTTTGTCAATGGTGGCGGGCAGGCGCTGGTGGGCCAGGCGCCTGCCGCAAGGGATGGGGTGGTTCAGACCGAGGCCTGATTGTAGGTGCCGGGCAGCGCGCGCAGCACGGCGCGCACCGGCGAGGCATCGGCCTGCACAAGCTTGAGCGGCAGCGCGATCAGCTCGTAGTCGCCCTCGGGCACGGCGTCCAGCACCAGGTTCTCCAGCACGCGCATGTCGTGGCGGCGGATGGTCTGGTGGCTGGGGAGGGCCTTGCTGTCGGCCGGGTCGATGCTGGCGGTGTCAATGCCGATCAGGCGCACACCCAGCGCAGCCAGACGCTCCACGGTCTCGGCCGCGTAGCCGGTCAGGCCCGCATCCCATTGGGTTTGCGGCATCTGCTGGTAGGTGCGCACCAGCACGCGCTCGGGCAGGTCGTCGCGTATCGCGTGTTCGATGTGCTGCCACTCAATCAGCGGGCCGCAGCCAATCGCATGGACCACACGGCAGCGGCCCAGATAGTGCGCCAGATCGACCTGGCCGATGGTGGCGCCATCGGGCGCATAGTGCAGCGGCGCATCGGCGTGGGCCCCTGCATGCGGGGTGCTGGTGATGCTGGCCACATTGACCGGGCAACCCGGCCCGATACTGGCCACCCATTGCTGCTGGTAGGGCGTGTCGCCGGGGAACACCGGCATGCCGACGTAGACGGGCGGCGAGATGTCCCACAGGGTTGGCTCGGAATGAGGCGTGTTTGGCATAGCTATGCAATGTATCAGCGCTTGCGGTACCAGATCAGGTAGACGGCGGTCATCACCAGCAGCATGGGCACGCCGATCAGGGTGGTCATGTGGAACACATCGGTGAAATAGGTGGTGATGATGACGGCCAGCATCAGCACGGCGCCCAGCAGGGTCAGCACCGGAAAGCCCCACATGCGGAACTGCAGGCGCTCGCCCGGATGCTCGCGCTGCCAGCGGCGGCGGAAAAAGAGGTGGGTAACAAACACCATGAACCAAGCAAACATGGCGCCGAACATCGAGATCGACATCATCAGGGTGAGCGACTCCTCGGGCTTGAGCACGTTGAGCACCATGGCCACCGCCATGCCCAGGCAGGAGATCGCAATCGCGCCCATCGGCACGCCCCGGCTGTTGACCTTGCCCAGCGCTGCTGGCGCATAGCCGCCGCGCGAGAGGCTGAACATCATGCGCGAGGTGACATAGAGCTGCGCATTCATCGCCGAGAGGCTGGCCACCAGCACCACAAAATTGAGCACGCTGGCCGCGCCGGGAATGCCGACGATCTCCATCACCTTGACGAAGGGGCTCTTGTCGGTGCTGGCATGGCTCCAGGGCACGATGGCCAGCATCAAAGCCAGCGACAGCAGGTAGAACAGCACCAGGCGCAACACCGTGGTCTTGAACGCCGAGGTGACCGCCTGGCGCGGGTTCTGCGCCTCACCGGCGGCAATCGCGATCGACTCCAGGCTGAGGTAGCTAAAGATGGCGATGATCACCCCCACCCAGGTGCCCCACCAGCCATTGGGGAAAAAGCCCCGGTCTGCGGTGTAGTTGGAAAAACCCACACCTTCGGGCCGCGAGCCGAACACCACATAGGCGCCGATCAGGATAAAGGCGACGATGGCCACGACCTTGACCATGGAGAACACATACTCCATCTGCCCAAAGGCCTTGACGCTGGTGGCATTGACGGCCGCCAGCACGACCGAGAACAGCGCTACCCAAACCCATTGCTCCACCTCGGGGAACCAGTACTTCATGTACTTGCCGACGGCGGTGACTTCCATCCCCACCGCCAGCACCACGGCCGCCCAGTAGGCATAGCGCACCACAAAGCCGGCGAGCGGGCTGAGGTAGTGCTCGGCATAGGCGCCAAACGAGCCGCTGGTCGGGTGCGCGACGGTCATCTCGGCCAGGCAGCCCATCAGCAGCAGGCCGATGAGCGCGCCGATGGCATAGCTGATGAGCACGCTGGGCCCGGCAAAGCCGATGGCAAATGCGCTGCCCATGAAGAGGCCGGTGCCGATGGCGCCGCCGATGGCGATCATCGTCATTTGGGCTGCAGTGAGTTGCTGCAGCAGCCCGCGTTCGCGGCGGGCAATCGATTCAAAAGGGGACACGGGTTTTTGCTTGTTGTGGCTGGGGTGGCGCTGTGGCGGCTTTGCGGGCCGCTGGTGCGCGGGGGAAGGTGGGGATTTTAGGATTTGTGGGAAATCCATGTTGTGTGTTTGTGGCATGCCTCGAAACTCACTACGCGCCGAAGGCGCTCCGTTCGAACAGACGCGGCAAGCTAGTTGACGAAGCGCTGGCACTCTGCGGTGCCAGCGCCACCCCGCAAACGCCACGCCCCAGGCGCATGCAAAACGGGGGATTCGGGATAGCTTCTTTGATGTGCTGTCTTTTTCTGGTCGGCTGGCCGCTGTGCTTGTTTATCGGATCTGCTTACTACTGCGTAGGGCAGCTGGCCGGGTCTCGCCCCGGCGGGCGAGGTACTTTTCTTGCGCGGCCAAGAAAAGTGCCCAAAAGAAGGCCGCCCCTGCTGCTTGCGACCCTTCGCGTTGCGAAGGGCAACCTGTGTCGTGGCGTTTGCGGGGTATGCCGCGAAACTCTCTACGCGCCGTAGGCGCTCCGTTCGGACAGACGCGGCAAGCTAGTTGACGATGCACTGGCACTCTTCGGTGCCAGCGCCACCCCGCAAACACCACGCCCCAGGCGCATGCAAAAGGGGGTGTTCAAAAATACCAACAGCCAACAGCCAACAGCCTTCAGGCCATCGCTGCGCTCGGCCTGTTTTGGGGGCCGAGCGCAGCGATGGCCTGCGTCTGCTCAGTTTCCCTTCTGAATGCGCCGAGGAGCACAGGGTATGGGCTGGGCAGTTGCACCGCAGAGTGCAACTGCATCGTGAACTGACTCACCGCGTCTGTTTGAACGGAGCGCCCCCGGCGCGTAGTGAGTTTCGCGGTGCAGCACATACCCGAGCACCACAGGTTGCCCGCAGCGCAGCGAAGGGACGCAGTCAGCAGGGGCAGCCCTCTTTTGGGTACTTTTCTTGGCTGCGCAAGAAAAGTACCTCGCCCGCCGGGCGAACTCCGGCCAGCAAAACTAAGTAGCCCCGCAGGCATATGCATAAGCAAGAGCTGCACTCTGTCAGTTGTGGGCCGAGCGCAGAAATCGCCCATCGAGCGAAATCCGGCCAGCAAAATTCAACCAAACAGCAGTCGCTAAAAAGTGTCAATAAAGCAGAGCATCCAGCTCAACGAGCAGAACAAACCACATCCCAATTCAACCCAAACTTCTGCAAATACTTCCTCAACCGATCCGCATCATTCACCACCGCCCTTTGTGCCCGCGAAGCCTGAAACAACTGCCGCCCCGCCTCCGACAAACTGCCAGAGGCACGACACACCCCCACCACCGCCGCCAACTGCATCCGATCAAACAAATCCATCGCCGCAAGAGCATCACCAGGCAACAATGCCTCCAACGCCACGTCAGCAGAAACGTCGGAAGAAGCAGCCACAGCATCCGGCCGCTGCCACAGCCACTGCAAACGCCCAATCTCCGCCTCCACCTGGTCCTCGGTGATACGGCCACTGGTCGACAGCGTAGCCAGCCGCGTCACGCTGGCATGCAGATCGCGGAAATTGCCGCTCCACAGCGCTTGCGGGCTTTGGGCGAACTGCAGGTAGCGTTTGCGCGCCTCGGCGTTGAAGCGCTCGGTGCGGTGGGTTTGCTGGGCGTGCTGCACCAGCAGGTGGTCGATGTTGGGCTCGATGTCTTCGCTGCGCTGGGCCAGGCCGGGCAGGTTGTAGGTCCAGAGGTTGATGCGGGCAAACAGGTCTTCGCGAAAGCGGCCGGCGCTGACTTCCAGGCGCAGGTCGCGGTTAGTGCCGGCTATCAGCTGGAAGTCGCTGCTCACTTCCTTGTCCGAGCCCATGGGGTAGAAGCGCTTTTCCTCGATGGCCATCAGCAGCATGGCCTGCTCGTCGGCGCCCAGCTCGCCGATTTCGTCGAGAAAGAGCAGGCCCTGGTCTGCGGTGCGCAGCAGGCCGGCGCGCTCAGCGGCGGCGCCGGTGAACGCCCCTTTCTTGTGGCCAAACAAGGTGCTGGCGGCGCTGTCGCCGCGCAGGGTGGCGCAGTTGACTTCGACAAAGGCACCGCTGATCTGGTGGCGCGCCTTTTTCAGCTCGTACATGCGGCGCGCCAGAAAGGACTTGCCCGCGCCCGTCGAGCCCACCAGCAGCATGGGGGCCTGCGAGCGGCCTGCCACCTGCTCGATCTCGGCAATCAGCTGGTTGAAGCGCGGGTTGCGGGTGGGGATATGGCTCTTCAAAAAAGCGACCGCATCCTGCTGGGCCTGCGCATGGCGGGTGGCCAGCGCGTCGTAGCGTGACAGGTCCAGGTCGATCAGCGCATAGTTGCCCGCCGCGCCATCGATCTGCCGCTTGGGCGGTGAGGCCTGCAGGATCACGCCGGGTATCGCGCGCGATTCCGCCAGCAGGAACAGGCAGATCTGCGCCACATGGGTGCCCGTGGTGATGTTGAGCCAGTACTGGGCCTGGTCGCTGTCGAAGGGGTAGCTGCTGGTCCAGTCATAGAGCGCGCCGTAGACCTCTTCAAAGTCCCAGGGGTCGCGGATCGGCAGCTCCACCAGGTGGACTTCGGTCTCGGGGCTGACCGTGGCGATGTCTTTTTGCACCAGCCGGGCCAGGTCGACATGCGAGCGCGTGTAGAGCAGCTCCATGCGGGCCACCACCATGTCTTCATGCTGGGTGATGGCCACCGAGGGCCGCCATTTGCTCCAGCGGCCTGCGCCGCGCCCGCTGTCGAGCTGGGTGCCGAGAAAGCCGATGACGGTGATGGGTTTCATGCGATTGCGATCTTGAAGACGATTCCATATTATAAATATCTTAGCTAGAAAGATAAAAATAACGAGACGATGCTGAAGTGAGGATTGGCAGTGATATGAAAATTTATATATAAATCAATAATTTATTTTCGGAAAAATGCTGGATATAAAAGTTGGCACGCTTTTGGCAATGAACCTAACAAGCGCCACGTGGCGTGAGTTGGGGAAAGCAGAGCAGGGTCTCTGCTTTCCCGAGGCGTTGAATGAATAAGAAAGAAGAACACCATGGTCAACCTGCAACTGTTTCAAACCTACAAGGGCGCCCAGCTGGCAACGGCGGATGCCACCAACCAATCGGGTGTGGCGGCCTATGCATTTGGCCCGCAGCACCAGCTGGCGCAAATGGCGCTGACCGGCTGCCTGGGCCAGACTTTTTATGCCAGCCCGCAGGACCAGCTCTCGCAACTGATGGACGTGCTGGCCAAGGTCGAAGCGACTTTTATTGCCAAGACGGCCATCTATGCCCGTGAGCGTGGCTATATGAAGGACATGCCTGCCACGTTGGCGGCGGTGCTGGCCGTGCGTGATGTCGAGCTGCTGGCACAGATCTTTCCCCGCGTGGTGGACAACGGCAAGATGCTGCGCAATTTTGTGCAGATCCTGCGCAGCGGGGTGCTGGGGCGCAAGTCGCTCGGTACCCGGCCCAAGAAGCTGGTGCAGCAGTGGTTGCTGACGGCGACGGAAAAGCAGTTGCTCAACGCCGCCATTGGCAGCCAGCCCTCGCTCGCCGATGTGGTCAAGATGGTGCATCCCAAGCCCGATGAGGCATGGCGCGCTGCCTGGTTTGCCTGGCTGATTGGCAAGTCGTATGACGAGGCCAGCCTGCCACCCATCACCTTGGCGTTAGAGCGCTTCAAGCGTGCGGTGGC
Source organism: Comamonas sp. B-9 (assembly GCF_000410635.1). Taxonomy (NCBI): domain Bacteria; kingdom Pseudomonadati; phylum Pseudomonadota; class Betaproteobacteria; order Burkholderiales; family Comamonadaceae; genus Comamonas; species Comamonas sp. B-9. Next base: position 40,469 of record NZ_KE148631.1, on the reverse strand, counting down.
CCAGGGTGAGATGCCCGAGCAGGTGCCGGAGGTACCGTTCCAGATGCTGACCGCGCTGGGCCTGGGTGCGCAGCAGTGGGCGCAGATTGCGAGCCAGGGTTCGTGGCAGATGCTGCGGCAGAACCTGAACACCTTGGCACGCCATGGTGTGTTTGAGCTGCCCGGTATGGCCGAGCGCGTGGCCGCCAAGCTGCAGGATGCGGCAGCTGTGGCCAAGGCCCGTGCGATGCCTTACCAGCTGCTGTCGGCCTACCAGGCTGCGGGCCAGCAGGTGCCGGCAGCCGTGACAGAGGCGCTGCAGGATGCGATGGAGCTGGCGACGGCCAACGTGCCGCAATTTGCGGGCCGGGTCGCCGTCTGCCCCGATGTCTCCGGCTCCATGGGATCGTCGGTGACGGGTTACCGGGCCGGTGCCACCAGCAAGGTGCGCTGCATCGATGTGGCCGGCCTGATGGCGGCTGCCGTGCTGCGCAAGAACCGCGAGGCGCGGGTGCTGCCCTTTGAGTGCAAGGTGGTGTCGCTGTCGCTCAACGGCCGTGATTCGGTGATGACCAATGCCTCCCGCTTGGCGGCTGTGGGCGGAGGCGGTACGAACTGCAGTGCACCGCTCAAGTTGCTGGCCGATGAAAAGGCGGCGGTGGATCTGGTGATCCTGGTCTCGGACAACGAGTCCTGGGTGGATGGCAAGCGCGTGGGTGCGACGGAGACGATGCAGCAATGGGCGCGCATCAAGCAATGCAACCCCGCTGCCAAACTGGTGTGTATCGACATCCAGCCCTATGCGACGACGCAGGCGCAGGAGCGTGCCGATATCTTGAATATCGGTGGTTTCAGCGATGCGGTATTTGATGTGGTGGCCCGTTTTGCCGAAGGCAAGCTGGGTGCCGAACATTGGGTGGGCGAGATCGAGCAGATCGTGCTGCCCGCCCAGTGAGCTGTGTTTTATCTGCTGTTGGCGAATGCCGGTGTGACTACATTCCAAAACTGTTGCGTCACACCACCAATCTGGTCGCCAACGGTGGATATCGACAATGAATAAGGTTTGAAAGGCTTGGGTGGCCTGCGGCGAATGCCGGTGAAATTACAGCCTTTAACGCTCGAGGGAGCAGGTTCGAGTCCTGCCAACGCAAGTTGTAGCTCATGGGTAGAGCACGAAAAATATTTCACCTTTTTAGTCGCTGCAGGTGGCCCATCTGCACAAGATTTTTGGTTTGCGCGAATGCTGGCAAGACTACATTCGGAACGCCGGGGGTTCGAATCCTCAGCCGGGAAACCGGTGTGGCAGTTGTCTTGCCGACCCTGGTCGCGCTTTTGTTGGGATAGTGTTTTTGGGAAGGTTTGCATCGCTGGCTGCGAATGCCGGTGGAACTACATTGGAATCCGGCGATGCGGGTTGGAATCCCGCCAGGTTCTTTGAACCTGTAGCTCAGTGCCAGAGCTCCGGAAGTGTTTCACCAAACCCTGGTCGCAGCCCAGAGGTGCTCACCGTGTCACCCCTACCAAGTCATCGCTGTCAAACAGCGGTGTGAAGATAAAGAAGAGAGCTAAGAGATGTCGCAATACAACGAAATGCAAGTGCCTAATGGCGTGCCCGTGAAGATGTGGACCAATGGCGTGCCGGTCGAGGCCGAAGCGCAGAACCAGCTGGCCAATATCTCGCGCCTGCCGGTGGTGTTCAAGCACGTGGCGGTGATGCCTGATGTGCACTTGGGGATTGGTGCCACCATCGGCTCGGTGGTGCCAACGCTCAAGGCCATCATCCCGGCGGCGGTGGGGGTGGACCTGGGTTGCGGAATGATGGCCTGCAAGACCACGCTGACGGCCAGCGATCTGCCCGACAACCTGGCGCCGATCCGCGCTGCGATCGAGCGGGCGGTGCCCGTGGGTATGACGCCCAAGCGCTATGGCCGCGACAAGGGAAGCTGGGAGACGCCGCCTGAGGAAACCGATGCCGCCTGGATGGTGCTGGTGAAAGAGTTCGAGGAGATCTGCGAAGCGCACCCGCGCATGAAGAACACCAACAACTACAAGCACCTGGGAACCCTGGGGTCCGGTAACCACTTCATCGAAGTCTGCCTGGACGAGAACCAGGCCGTGTGGATCATGCTGCACTCGGGTTCGCGCGGGGTGGGGAACGCCATTGGCACCCACTTCATCGAGCTGGCCAAGAAGGATGCCGAGTTGCACCAGCGCAACCTGCCCGACAAGGACCTGGCCTACTTTGAAGAAGGCGCCGCCTACTTTGGCGACTATGTCAAAGCGGTGGGTTGGGCGCAGAAGTTTGCGCGTGCCAACCGCGAGGTGATGATGGTCCGCGTGATCCACGCGCTGAAAAAGGTGATCACCAAACCGTTCGAGACGCACCTGGAAGCGGTGAACTGCCACCACAACTATGTGCAACGCGAGACCCACTTTGGCCAGGAGGTGTTTGTGACCCGCAAGGGCGCGGTGAGCGCCCGCCAGGGTGAGCTGGGCATCATCCCGGGAAGCATGGGGGCCAAGAGCTTTATCGTGCGCGGTAAGGGCAACCCCGAGAGCTTCAACAGCTGCAGCCACGGCGCCGGTCGCACGATGAGCCGGACCAAGGCCAAGAAGCTGTTCACCGTCGAGGACCAGATGCGCGCCACCGAAGGCGTGGAATGCCGCAAGGACGCCGAGGTGATCGACGAGATCCCCATGGCCTACAAGGACATCGACGCGGTGATGGCGGCGCAGAGTGACCTGGTGGAGGTGGTGTACACGCTCAAGCAGGTGGTGTGTGTGAAGGGATAGACAAGGGGCGGCCATGGGGCCGCAACCCTGAGGAGAAGGGTGATGAAGAGCAATAAGCAGCGCAAGACAGAGATCAAGCAGCGCCGTTGGGCCCGTATGGAGCAGCAGCGCAAGGCGGCCCTGCTGCCGGCCATGCCGCATGCAGCCTTGGCTGCAGATACGCAGCTTCTGGCCCTGATCCATGGGCAATCTGTTTGCCATGTGAGTTACTACATGGATATCAGCTACCGCTGTTGTGACTGCGGTGCAGCCTGTGTCTGGACCGCGCAGGACCAGAAATGGTGGTACGAGCAAGTGCAAGGCAGCCTGTATGCCAGTGCCAGCTGCTGCAAGGACTGCCGTGCGCGGCACCGCGCCTGGCGCCAAAGCCATTGTGATGCGGCCGAGATGGCGGCTTTGCGTTCGCTATGGCGTGACCGCCCCGATGCGTCTGCCCGTGCCCGTGTGCATGCCGCCTTGCAGGCCAAGGCGCCGGATTTGCGCAGCCTGGCAGCGCAGGCCCTCGCCTGGTGGTGGGTGCAGTTTGGTGACAAGCCAGCGCATGCGCAGCTGGAGGCGCTGAGCCTGGAGCGCAGCTGGGCGCCGCGTATCGACCGCATCTTGCGGCGCCAGGTGGAGCTACGTCCCGGTGTGCATCGCGTCTGCCGGGTAGTAAGCTATCCGCGCGTCACGATGGGCGCTGCGCTGTCCGGCCACTGAGCCAGCGCAGGTCAATCAGAAGAAGAAAACAGTGAGAGGGAAACGATTCCAATGCAAACCGCAAGCCAATGGATAGAAAAGGGCCTGGTCGAGATCGACGGCTCGCAAGGCGAGGGCGGCGGCCAGATGCTGCGCACGGCGCTGGCGCTGTCGGTCATCACGCAAAGGCCGCTGGCGATGCACAGCATCCGGGCCAAGCGCTCCAAGCCGGGCCTGATGCGCCAGCACCTGGCCTGTGTGCAGGCAGCGCAGACCATCAGCGAGGCGCAGCTGTCGCCCATCGCTGCGGGCGTGACGGAGCTGCAGTTTGCGCCTGCGACGCTCAAGGCCGGGGACTACCGCTTCCCGATCTCGGGCGCGGGCAGCGCCATGCTGGTGCTGCAGACGGTGCTGCCGGCGCTGCTGATGGCTGATTGCGCGAGCACGGTGCAGCTGGCGGGCGGCACCCACAACCCGCTGGCGCCGAACTTCCATTTCATCGAGCGCGCCTATGTACCCTTGGTGGCACGCATGGGGGCAGGGCTGGACATGCGCCTGCGCCGCTATGGCTTTTACCCGGCGGGTGGTGGCGAGGCGCTGGCCTGCATCAGCCCGGCAGCGCAGGGCCTGCAGCCTTTTGACCTCTTGGCGCGCGGCATGCTGCAGCATGTGTCGGTGGAGGCGGTCTGCGCGGCCGTGCCGCGTGGCGTGGCGATGCGCGAGTTCGATGAGCTGGCGCGGCTGACCGGCTGGGACCGGCGCGCGATGGAGCTGCTGCCGGTGAGCCAGGAGGACGGCCCGGGCAACCTGCTGCAGGCCACCTTGCGCTATGACCATGTCACCGAGCTGTTCTGGTGCCTGGGGGCGCACGGCGTATCGTCCGAAGCGGTGGCGCGCAAGCTCTGCCAGGACCTGCGCGATTACCAGAAAAAGCCCGATGCCGCTGTCTGCGCCTACCTGGCCGACCAGCTCTTGCTGCTGCAGGCGTTGGCCGTGTGGCAAAGCGGCCAGCCCGCGGCCTTCAGCTGCAGCGAGGCCACCGAGCACCTGCACAGCAATATGGCGGGGATTGCGCAGTTCCTGCCGCTGCGCATGTCGATCGAGACCGCCAGTGCGCCGGTGGTGCGCATCGCACCGCTGTAGCGCGGCGTGTGAGAGTGTTGGCGGGCTGGCTAGTACAGCCCGCCTTCCAGCGCCTGCATGCCATGGCGCAGGCGGGCCTTGTTGCAGGCCTCGCTGCCGGCGGCAAACTCCCGGCAGGGCGAAGGGCGCCATTCATAAATGCCGCAAGCGGCTTGCTGGCCGATGGTGCCGGTCAAGGCCGCGCAGCGCGGGCGGGCATAGTCGGTGCCGCGCATGCGGCAGGTGGCGTCATTCACCTCTTCGGCCAGGCCCGAGGGCACACGGCCGCCGTTGCTGTCGCATTCATGGACCGAAAAATCAACGCGAAAGCTGGCGCAGCAGGCGCCGCAACTGAGGCAGGGGTGGGACATCGGGCGTGGGGGGCGTGGGCGTTGTTTGGCGGCTATTGTAGTTTTGCGCCGCTGAACGCCACAAAAAAGCCCGCTGGGTCAGCGGGCTCGGGATGCGGTGCAGAAGGCGCCAGGTTTACTTAACGGCCAGCGCTTGCTTGATCCAGCCGTCAAACTTGGCCTGGTGGTTCTTGATCCAGGTGTCGGCATGGCGCTGGATATCGGCGGTCTTGTTTTCGCCATTGCGCATCAGCAGGTTCTGGGCTGTGATGTCCTCGATGGGCACCTGCATCAGCGCAAACAGCTTGGCGGCGGCCGGGTTGGCGTCGGTCCATTTCTTGTTCGCGAGGATGTACTGGTTGTTCACCTTGAAGCCATAGTTCTTGCCGTTGGGCAGGCGGGTGTCGTCATCGCCCTTGGCATTGGGGATGTTGGGCACCTGCAGCCAGACGACATCCTGGCCGGGCTTGAGCACGCCGTTGACCCAGTAGGGGGTCCAGACATAGTAGAGCACCGGCTTGCCCGATTGGTAGCGGGCAATGGTGTCGGCAATCAGCGCCGCATAGTTGCCCTGGCGGTGGGTCACGCTGCCTTCCAGGCCCAGGCCCTTGAGGTGCTTGTTGATCGCCAGCTCGCAGCCCCAGCCGGGGTTGCAGCCGGTCAGATCGGCCTTGCCGTCGCCATCGGTGTCAAACAGCTTGGCGATCTTGGGATCCTTGAGCTGCATGATGTCGGTGATCTTGTACTTCTCGGCCGTGGCCTTGTCGATCAGGTAGCCCTGCGCCGCATTGGTCGAGAACATGCCTTCGCGGTAGAAGACCTTGGCGCCGCCATTGCGCTCATAAAACTCCTGGTGCAGCGGAATCCAGTGGTTGGCCATAAAGGTGGCATCGCCCTGGCCGACGACCACGTGCTCGGTGCCGTTCTCCAGTCCCTTGGGGTCCTTGACGGTGTAGCCGAGCTTTTCCAGCGCGCGCGAGACGATCAGGGTCTGGAACATCTCCTCGTCCACGGTGCCCAGCAGCGGCAGCACATCCTTGCCCTTGCCGGGCAGGTCTTGCGCCTGGGCGACGGGGCCCCAGGCCATCAGCGCGATGGCAGCGGCGCAGGCCAGGTGGACGGGGCGATTGAGGCGGTTTTTATCAGTCATGGTCTTCTCCTTGGATGGATACGCGATGCACCCGATGTGCACCGAGAGGGAACATGGGCAGCCCTGGGGCAAGACGGCGCCCGGCCGGTGGTGCCGGCTGGTCTGTTTGCAGCTTGCGGGGGATGGGGCTGTGCAGCGCTGGCGCTGCAGCGGTGGGCATGGCGGCATGCCCTGGGGGGAAGGCGCCGGCCCGGCAAGGTCCTGCCAGGCTGGTGCTGCAGGTAGGCTTATTGCGCCTTGGCGGCGTCCAGCGCCGTCTTGATCCAGCCGTCAAACTCGGCCTGGTGGGCCTTGATCCAGCCGTCGGCATGGCGCTCGATATCGGCAGGCTTGTTCTGGCCGTCCTTCATCGCCAGGTTCTGCGCGTTGATGTCCGCGACCGGCAGCTTCATGATCGCAAACAACTTGGCGGCCGCTGGGTTGGCTTCGGCAAACTTCTTGTTGGCGACGATCTTCTGGGTGTTGAGCGGGAAGCCGTAGTTCTTGCCGTTGGGCAGCGCAGTCTTCAGATCGGCCTGGTTGCCGGGCAGTGCGGTGAACGGCACTTGCAGCCAGACGACATCACGGCCAGGGCGCAGCTCGGCGCTGACCCAGTACGGCGTCCAGGTGTAGTAGAAGATGGGCTTGCCGGACTTGTAGCGGGCGATGGTGTCGGCCATCAGCGCGGCATAGGTGCCTTGCACATGGGTGACGGTGTCGCGCAGCTTGTAGGCCGTCAGCTGGTGCTCGATCGCGCCCTCGCAGCCCCAGCCGGGGGTGCATCCTGTCAGGTCGGCCTTGCCGTCCCCATCGGTGTCAAACAGCTTGGCGATCTTCGGGTCCTTGAGCTGCTCGATATTGGTGATCTTGTGCTCATCGGCAGTCTTCTTGTCGATCAGGTAGCCCTGCACGGCGCTGGTCGAGTACTCGCCTTCGCGGTAGAGCTTGTCGGCGCCGCCGGCATTCTTGTAGAAGTCGGCCTGCAGCGGATCCCAGTGGTCGGCCATGTAGGTGGCGTCGCCATTGCCGATCGCCACGTGGGCGGTGGCGTATTCCACTTCGCGGATGGGCTGGACGTCATAGCCGAGCTTTTGCATGGCCTTGTTGACCAGCAGGGTCTGGAAGGTCTCTTCGGCGATCGAGCTTTGCAGCGGCTGGACCTTGATGCCCTTGCCGGGCAAGTCCTGGGCCACAGCATGGCCGGCGGCGGCCAGGCCAGCGGCCAGCAGGCTGGTGGTCAGCAGGCTTTTGACCATGCGGGTGGGGGCCGCGAAGGCCTGCCAGGAATGGGGGGTGGATGTCATGGATGCTCCTTGTTAGGGGTTTGGCGCGGGCGCAGTGCGCGCCGCCGATCAATGTGCAAATGGGGCCAAGCGAGTGGGCAGGGCAGCGGGCGGTGGCGGCTGCCCTGGCTGGGCTTAGGCGGCAGGCACGGCGTCCTGGCCGGGCTGCGTGGGTGCCTGTGCCTGCTTTTGGGCCGCTGCCTGGGGCAGAGGCTTGGGCGCAGGGCTGGCTTCTGGCTTGTGCAGGGTGCGGGCGATGAGGCCGGCCGGGCCGGTCTGCCACCAGTGGCGCACGCCACGGCGTGGCTGGCCCATGGCCTGGGTGATGCGGTCGAGCAAAATGGCCAGCAGCACAATGCCCAGGCCGCCAACAGTGGCCAGGCCCATGTCCAGGCGGCCAATACCGCGCAGCACCATCTGGCCCAGGCCGCCCACGGCGATCATCGAGGCAATCACCACCATCGACAGCGACAGCATCAGCGACTGGTTGATACCGGCCATGATCGAGGGCATGGACAGCGGCAGCTGCACCTTCCACAGCAATTGCAGAGGCGAGGCGCCATAGGCACGGCTCGCTTCGATCAGGTCAGGGCGTACCTGGCGGATACCCAGGTTGGTCAGGCGCACCAGCGGTGGCAGCGCAAACACGATGGTCACCACGACGCCTGGCACATTGCCAATGCCAAACAGCATCACCACCGGCACCAGGTAGACGAAGGCCGGGGTGGTCTGCATGGCGTCCAGCACCGGGCGGAAGAACTTCTGTGCCCGGTCGCTGCTGGCCAGCAAGATGCCCAGCGGCAGACCGATGATGATGCAGAAGGCCAGCGAGGTCAGCACCAGCGACAGGGTGACCATGGCCTCGTGCCAGATACCCAGCATGCCGATGATCAGCAGCGACACCACGGCCCCAATGGCCAGGGCACCGCCGGCAAATTGCCAGGCGATCAGCGCCAGGATCGCCACCATCGCGAGCATCGGGATGGCGGTCAGAAAATGCTCCACACCGGTGAGCGTGGCGTCAATCGGCGCGCGCACGGTCTGGAAGAAGGGGCGGAAATTGGCCACCACCCAGGTCAGGCCGCTGTTGATCCAGTCCTGCACCGGCAGGCTGCCGTCCCAGAGCTGGCTCAGGTGGAAACCGCTGTCATGGGCGGCCTGCGCATGCTGCGCCGCAGCCTGGGCGGCGTCCGCAGTCTGGCCCACGGCGTCGGGGCCGCCCAGCCAGTCGGTGTTGCCCGAGACATTGCCCACGGCAACCCAGGGGTCGTCCACCGGTGCGGCCTGGGTGGGTGCCGTGGCGGCGTCCGTAGCGTCGGTGGAGGTCCATGCGGTGGCCGCACTCGAGCTCGTCGATGCGGTATCGGCCCAAGGGTCGGCCGCAGCAGTGTTCTGGGCGATGGTCAGCGTGTTGTCGGTACTCATGCGGCACTCCTGTTGTCGTTGTTGTCGGTATTGGCGGCTTCAGCGGCAGCGGCCTCGGTGGCCGCTTGCATGGCGATCACCGCAGGGTCGGTCGGCGGCACCGGCGGCGTGTCGCGGTCCAGGAAGCGCAGCAGGGTGTTCTTGCTGATCGCGCCGACAAAGCGGCCATCGGCACGCAGCACCGGCAGCGGGCAGGGTGCCTGCGCAACCTGGCCAAACAGATCGGCCACCAGCGCGTCTTCGGCAATGGGCTCGACCTTGTCCAGGTAGGCATGCTGCAGACCCAACGGGCCGACATGGCCCTTCAAGGCATTGCGCAGGGATTCGGTCGAGACCGTACCCAGGTACTGCTTGCGGGGCGAAACGACATAGGCGAAATCCCGGTCCTCGTCCTGCAGCAGTTGCATTGCGGCGCGCGCACCGCGCTGGTCGCTTTCCTTGACGATGGTGATGCCGCGGCGCGCGATATCGGCGGCCTTGAACACGGCTGCGGCATCCACGCCCTGGATAAAGGCGCGCACATAGTCGTTGGCAGGGTTGCGCAGAATGTCATCGGGCGTGCCGACCTGCTGGACCATGCCGTCCTTCATGATGGCAATGCGGTCGCCAATGCGCATCGCTTCGTCCAGGTCGTGCGAGATGAAGACGATGGTGCGGCGCTTGATCTCCTGCAGGCGCATCAGCTCGGACTGCATTTCGGTGCGGATGATCGGGTCGAGCGCCGAGAAGGCCTCGTCCATCAGCAGGATCGAGGGGTCCGATGCCAGCGCACGGGCCAGGCCCACGCGCTGCTGCATGCCGCCAGACAGCTCATCGGGGTAGCTCGCGCCCCAGCCGGCCAGGCCCACCTGCTCGAGCGCTTGCTCGGCAGCGGTCAGGCGCTCTTCGCGAGCCACGCCGGCCAGCTCCAGGCCGAACGCGGTGTTCTCGACCACGGTGAGGTGGGGCATCAGCGCAAAGGACTGGAACACCATCGAGATGTCCTTGCGGCGCAGTGCGCGCAGCTTGCTGTCCGACAGCTGGTTGATGTCCTGGTCATCGACGACGATGGCGCCGCTGGTGGGCTCGATCAGGCGGTTGAGCATGCGCACCAGGGTGGACTTGCCCGAGCCCGACAGGCCCATGACGACAAAGATCTCACCGGCTTCGATGGTGAAGTTCGCGTCAAACACGCCGATGGAGTTGCCGGTCTTCTCCATGACTTCTTGCTTGGTGGCGCCTTTGCGCACCAGCTCGAGCGCGGCTTTTGGGGAATCTCCGAACACCTTGAACACGTGCTCGATACGGATTTGTTTGGCCATGTGTGGCTCCTCCCTAAGTTGTAGTGGCTACAACGCTGAAGACGCCCCTGAAGGGCGTCGTCCAGCACGGGACCGTCAATCTCTCAACCCTGATGCCGATAGCTGCGCCTGGCTGTCGAAGCGACAACCATGGCAAGCCCTCGTGGGGTGGGTAGGACACGCAATGTGACCAACAATTTCTGCCTGTACCGGGCGTGCATGCCAGCAGCGATGGGCTCCAGGGTCGAGCCAGGTACAGGGTCTCTCGTGCGCATTGAAACCCGATCGTTTCAATCACGCGAGCGCGGCGGACACTGTAAAAAGGCCACCACGCCGGGGCATCAGGGCCGGGAATATTCCGGCCTGTTGACGGACTTTGGCGTGGCGCCAAAGACCCGACGGAGACGATCCGCACCTGTCAGAAAGGCACGGATTACCTGCGTTGCAGGTTGTAAAACATCCCTTAAGTATACGTATTGGAAATATAGAAGTCAAAAAAAGCGGGTTTCATCCGGGCGAATTTAGCGCTCAACGCGGCCATTTGCAGCATCTGATTTCTGTTTTGCTACTTTTTTAATAGCAATAAAAAACCAAATATGGTCGGATCAAGCGGTCAGGGCTTTGCATGAGAAGGAAACATCTAGTTTCAATTTTATGCGAAGCCAATGCAGAAAAGACCCCAATTTTGGCAATTGCGCACCGATCGCGTTGCTTGTGCTGAGGATGCTGTCTTTTAAGGGTAAATGACTACTGATATCTGAAAACCAAGGACTGTCATGTAGGAATTTTTCGCCAATAAGGATCACCCAAGCGCCCATGAAAAAGCCCCGCACGGGGCGGGGCTGGAGGGGGCGCGTAGCGGCTGCTGGATCAGTGGCTGTCCTTGTGCGCAGGGCCTGCGGGGTGCAGGATGCGGTCGGTCCAGGCGATGGCCAGCGCGGACAGCAGGAAGACCACATGGATGATGGTCTGCCACATCAGCACCTTCTCGCTGTAATTGGGCGCATTGATAAAGGTCTTGAGCAGGTGAATGGAGCTGATGCCGATGATGGACAGGCCCAGCTTGACCTTGAGCACCGAGGCGTTCACATGGCCCAGCCATTCGGGCTGGTCCGGGTGGCGGTTGAGGTGCATGCGGCTGACAAAGGTCTCGTAGCCGCCGACGATCACCATGATCAGCAGGTTGGAGATCATCACCACATCGATGAGGCCCAGCACCACCAGCATGATGATGGTCTCGTTGAGCGCCGTGATCTGGACATCGGGCGAGTAGCCCACCGAGGTGACGAGGATGCGCAGCGCGGTATCGCTGCCAAAGGCCGCTTCAACCAGGTGCAGCAGCTCGACCAGGAAATGCCAGACATACACCAGCTGGGCAACGATCAGGCCCAGGTAGAGCGGCAGTTGCAGCCAGCGGCTGGCAAAAATCAGCGCCGGCAAGGGGCGCAAAGGAGCATTTTGAGGGAGAGACATGGTGGAGGGGGTAGTGGAGAGAGTGCCCTGCAGCAGGTTTGGAATCTGTGTTTCGGCCGTCCATCGCTGAGGTCCGTGCCAGCCTGTCCGGATGCTGGCTCAGCGCGTGCGGAAATGCCGCTAAAAAGAGCGTAGCGCATTGTAGCCAGCGCCCTGCGTCTGCCGTGTGGCGATTGGGAAAATTCCTCGCCCGGATCGGGTGGTTGGTTTTGTCTATCGCAAGCGGTGGCAGCCAGTGCTGCGTTGTCAGATGCCTGTAAGTGCGCCGGTCCACAGTAGCAGCGATTTTCATACCTACAATGTTTGCAAAGGAGACCCACCCATGACAGCCCCAGCCCAAGGAACCATTGAATCCGTTCTGGTCGAAAACCGCGTATTTCCCCCACCCGCCAGCCTGTCTGCCACGGCCCGCGTCGGCAGCATGGAGGCCTACCAGGCGCTGTGCGCCGAGGCCGAGTCCGACTTTGAAGGTTTTTGGGTCCAACGTGCCCGCGAGCATGTGCAGTGGACCAAGCCCTTCACCGAGGTGCTGGACCAGAGCAATCCACCGTTCTTCAAGTGGTTCCAGGATGGCGAGCTGAACGTCAGCGCCAACTGCCTGGACAAGCACATCGGCACGCCGGTGGAGAACAAGACAGCGATCATTTTCGAAGCCGATGATGGCCAAGTGACCAAGATCACTTACCGCGAGCTGCTGGACAAGGTCAGCGCCTTTGCCAATGCGCTCAAGGCCCAGGGCGTGCAAAAGGGGGACCGGGTCCTCATCTATATGCCGATGACCGTCGAGGGCATTGTGGCGATGCAGGCCTGCGCGCGCATTGGCGCGACCCACTCTGTGGTGTTTGGCGGCTTCTCGGCCAAGGCGGTCAATGAGCGCGTCATCGATGCCGGTGCGGTGCTGATCATCACCGCCAACTACCAGATGCGCGGCGGCAAGGAGCTGCCGCTGAAGGCGATTGTCGACGACGCACTGGCCATGGGGGGCTGCGACACCGTCAAGAAAGTGCTGGTGTTTGAACGCACCCAGACGGCCTGGAACAAGGTCGACGGCCGGGATGTGAGCTTTGGCGAGGCGCTGGCCGGCCAGAGCAAGGAATGCGCGCCGGTGCCGGTGAATGCCGAGCACCCGCTCTTCATCCTGTACACCAGCGGCTCCACCGGCAAGCCCAAGGGCGTACAGCACGCCAGCGGCGGCTATGTGCTCTGGGCCAAGATGACGATGGAGTGGACCTTTGATCTGAAGCCCAGCGATGTGTTCTGGTGCACGGCCGATATCGGCTGGATCACCGGCCACACCTATATTGCCTACGGCCCGCTGGCCGCTGGCGCGACCCAGGTGGTGTTCGAGGGCGTGCCGACCTTCCCCAATGCCGGGCGCTTCTGGCAGATGATCGAGCGCCATGGCGTCTCCATCTTCTACACCGCCCCCACGGCGATCCGCTCGCTGATCAAGGCGGCTGACTCGGACGACAAGGTACATCCGCGCAACTGGAACCTCAGCAGCCTGCGCATTCTGGGATCGGTGGGCGAGCCCATAAACCCCGAAGCCTGGATGTGGTACTACCGCAATATCGGCGGCGAGCGCTGCCCGATTGTCGATACCTTCTGGCAGACGGAAAACGGCGGCCATGTGATCACGCCGCTGCCGGGTGCGACGCCGCTGGTGCCGGGCTCCTGCACCCTGCCGCTGCCGGGCATCATGGCCCAGATCGTCGATGAGACCGGCAAGGAGCTGCCCAACGGCACCGGCGGTATCCTCGTGATCAGCAAGCCCTGGCCGTCGATGATCCGCACGATCTGGAACGACCCCGAGCGCTTCAAGAAAGCCTATTTCCCCGAAGAGATGGGCGGCAGCATCTACCTGGCCGGCGACGGCGCGGTGCGCGATGCCAAGACCGGCTACTTCCGCATCACTGGCCGCATCGACGATGTGCTGAACGTCTCGGGCCACCGCATGGGCACGATGGAGATCGAGTCGGCCCTGGTCGCCAAGACCGACCTGGTGGCCGAGGCGGCCGTCGTGGGCCGGCCCGATGACATGACGGGCGAGGCGATCTGCGCCTTTGTGGTGCTCAAGCGCTCGCGCCCCACCGGTGACGAAGCCAAGCAGATTGCCAAGGAGCTGCGCGACTGGGTGGCCAAGGAGATCGGCCCGATCGCCAAGCCCAAGGACATCCGCTTTGGCGACAACCTGCCCAAGACGCGCTCGGGCAAGATCATGCGCCGGCTGTTGCGCTCGATCGCCAAGGGCGAGGCGATCACGCAGGACACCTCCACCCTGGAGAACCCGGCGATCCTCGACCAGCTGTCCGATACCCACTGACCGGTAAATGTCAACAAATGGCGCGCTGGAGCCTTCCAGCGCGCTAAGCTGTTGTTAAAGCTGAAGAACCGGTGAGAAATTGCCAGCATTGGCTGACAAGCGCTGGTGCATGGACCGTGCTATGGTCTATGCGTTCCACTATTGCCATCAAAATCCACTATGCGCAGCATTCTTCTTCTCATAATCGCCGTGCTCATCGGCGGCCTGGCGGCCCTCAACTGGGAGGTGCTGTCCACCCCGTCCGAGGTCAATCTCGGCCTGACCACCATCCACGCCCCGCTGGGGGTGCTGATGCTGGCGCTGACGGTGCTGCTGTGCGTCATCTTCATCGCCTATGTGCTGTCCTTGCAGGGCTCGGTCATGCTGGAGGCGCGCCGCCACAACAAGGAGATGACGGCCCAGCGTGAGCTGGCCGACAAGGCCGAGGCATCGCGCTTTACCGAGTTGCGCCAGGTGCTGGAGAGCCAGCACGCCGCTGGCCAGTCGGCACTGCTGGCCCGCCTGGCAGAGCTGGAAGCGCACCTGGTGGCCCGTGCCCAGGAGTCGGACAACAGCAATGCCGCTTACCTGGGCCAGATTGAAGACCGCATGCGCCATGTCGAGCCGCCGCGCAATACGTTCTGAAGGACGCACTTGCGCAGCCAGCAAAAAACCACCTCGCGAGGTGGTTTTTTCATGGGAGTGGGCCGGCAGGCCCGACCTGCATGCGAGGCGCTCTTTACTTGAGGGTCAGCACCCAGTCGGCCAGTTTCTTGGCATCGGCTTCGCTGACCTGGGTGTTGGCGGGCATGGGCACGGGGCCCCAGACGCCGGCGCTGCCCTTGATGATCTTCTGGGCCAGCATGTTGGATGCGCCGGGCTGGCCTGCAAACTTGGCGCCAATATCTTTGAATGCGGGGCCCACTACTTTCTTGTCGACCGAATGGCAAGCCATGCAGTTCTTGGATTGGGCCAATGCCTGATCAGCCCACGCAGGTGCGCTGGCCGACAAGGCCAGTGCCGTGGCAATCAGAATACGGTTCATCGTGTTATCTCCTTAGCGCATGAGGTACATTAATTCTAATGGCTCGCCGCATAGGACTGCGGGGGCGCCAGGATGTTCCACAAGTTTGCATTCTTTACGGGCTTTACGCCACCGACATACAAGGGGCCAAAGCGGATGGAGAGACCATGTATTTTCTGATCCTGGGGATCATTCTGCTGTTGTTGAAGTACCTGGAGATAGGCCCGGTGGCGGCCTGGTCCTGGACTGCCGTGCTGGCCCCTTTTGGCCTGGCTGCGCTGTGGTGGGCCTGGGCCGACTGGTCGGGCTACACCAAGCGCAAGGCGATGGAGCAGGAGGTGCTGAAAAAAGAGCGCCGCCTGCAGAAATCCAAAGAAGCGCTGGGCCAATCGGCCCGCCGGCGCCGCTGACAGCGGCTGCTGGAGCACCAACCGCCGACGAGGCGGTTTTTTTCTGCCCTCGCGCTGCCCCTACGACCGTTACTGGCTGGAACCCGAGTGTCTCCGTCATTTGCCCAGCTGCGCGATAATCATCGCTCACATCGGCGTGCACTCAAGAGGTTCTCGCCAACTTGCCCGCTGGCCCTGGCGTATATCCAGGCCCGCACTATGCAAGACAGGCCGCATTCTTATTGTTTACTGATTCGTACACCACGATGCCCGCATACCGTTCCAAAACCTCTACCGCCGGTCGCAACATGGCTGGTGCCCGCTCCTTGTGGCGTGCCACCGGCATGAAAGACGACGATTTCTCCAAGCCCATCATTGCGGTGGTGAACTCCTTTACCCAGTTCGTTCCGGGCCATGTGCACCTCAAGGACCTGGGCCAGCTCGTCGCCCGCGAGATCGAAGCGGCAGGCGGCGTGGCCAAGGAGTTCAACACCATTGCCGTCGATGACGGCATTGCAATGGGCCATGACGGCATGCTTTACTCGCTGCCCAGCCGCGAGGTGATTGCCGATTCGGTCGAATACATGGTCAACGCGCACTGCGCCGATGCCATGGTCTGCATCTCCAACTGCGACAAGATCACCCCCGGCATGCTGATGGCTGCGATGCGCCTCAATATCCCCGTGGTGTTTGTCTCGGGCGGCCCGATGGAAGCGGGCAAGGTGCGCCTGGCCGTGCCGGCGGCTGACGGCAGCAAGACCATCCAGATCAAGAAGCTCGACCTGGTCGATGCGATGGTGATGGCCGCTGACAGCAATGTGAGCGATGCCGATGTGGCCGAAGTCGAGCGCTCGGCCTGCCCGACCTGCGGCTCCTGCTCGGGCATGTTCACCGCCAACTCGATGAACTGCCTGGCCGAAGCGCTGGGCCTGGCCCTGCCAGGCAATGGCACCGTCGTGGCCACCCACTCGGACCGCGAGCAGCTGTTCAAGCGCGCAGGCCGCCTGATCGTGGAGCTGGCCAAGCGCTACTACGAGCAAGACGAAGTGACCCTGCTGCCACGCGCCGTCGGCATCAAGGCCTTCGAGAACGCGATGACCTTGGACATCGCGATGGGCGGCTCGACCAACACCATCCTGCACTTGCTGGCGATTGCGCAAGAGGCGGACATCGATTTCACGATGACCGACATCGACCGCATGTCGCGCACCGTGCCGCAGCTGTGCAAGGTGGCACCCAATACCAACAAGTACCACATCGAAGACGTGCACCGCGCAGGCGGCATCATGGCCATCCTCGGTGAGCTCGACCGCGCCGGCAAGCTGCACACCGATGTGCCCACCGTGCATGCCAAGACCATGAAGGACGCGCTGGACCAGTGGGACATCGTGCGTACCGAAGACGAGGCCGTGCGCACCTTCTACATGGCGGGCCCTGCCGGCATCCCCACCCAGGTGGCTTTCAGCCAAAGCACGCGCTGGCCCAGCCTGGATCTGGACCGCGCCGAAGGCTGCATCCGCTCCTACGACCATGCCTTCTCCAAAGAAGGCGGCCTGGCCGTGCTGCGCGGCAATATCGCGCTGGATGGCTGCGTGGTCAAGACCGCCGGTGTTGATGACTCGATCCTGGTGTTCGAAGGCTCGGCCCATGTGGTCGAGTCGCAGGACGAGGCGGTGGAAAACATCCTGAGCGACAAGGTCAAGGCTGGTGATGTCGTGATCGTGCGCTACGAAGGCCCCAAGGGCGGCCCCGGCATGCAAGAGATGCTCTACCCGACCAGCTACATCAAGTCCAAGGGCCTGGGCAAGTCCTGCGCACTGCTGACCGATGGCCGTTTCTCGGGTGGTACCTCGGGCCTGTCGATTGGCCACTGCTCGCCAGAGGCAGCGGCTGGCGGCGCGATTGGCCTGGTGCAAAACGGCGACCGTATCCTCATCGACATCCCCAACCGCACCATCAATGCGCTGGTGAGCGACGAGGAATTTGCCAAGCGCCGCGAAGCGCAAGATGCGCTGGGCTGGAAGCCTGCCAAGCCCCGTCCACGCAAGGTGTCCACCGCGCTCAAGGCCTATGCCAAGCTGGTGACCTCGGCCGACAAGGGCGCGGTGCGCGATATCTCGCTGCTGGACTGAGCGTCCTTCGCCTTCCATGAAGAACCGCCCCAGGCGCAAGCCGGGGGCGGTTTTTTCATGGGGCCATTGGGGCCATTGGGGGCATGGGGGCAGACGGCAGCGCGCTTGCCCCACCGCCACCACTTACCAGCTCAGGCAGATCTTGCCAAAGTGCTGGGCGCTGATCTGGTGCGCAAAGGCATCGGCGATTTTCTCCAGCGGGTAGCTGCTGTCGATGATGGGGCGCAGCGCCAGCTGCTCGAGCGCACGCACCAGGTCTTGCTGCTGCTCGCGGCTGCCGACGATCAGGCCTTTCAAGGTCTGCTGCTTGCGCATCAGCTCCACGGTGGGCACAGCGCCGGCAAAGCCGGTCAGCACACCAATCAGTGCAATATGGCCGCCAGGCGCGCAGGCGCGGATGGACTGTGGCAGCGTGCCGGGGCCGCCCACTTCCACGACGATATCGGCGCCGCGACCGCCGGTGGCCTGCAGCACCGCATCGCCCCATTCGGGCTGGTCACGGTAGTTGATGACGGTATCGGCGCCCAGGGCACGCAGGCGCTCAGCCTTGGCGGCGCTGGAGGTGGTCGCAATCACCTTGGCGCCCATCGCATGGGCCAGTTGCAACGCAAAGATGGAGACGCCACCGGTGCCCAGCACCAGCACGGTTTGCCCCGCTTCGATGCGGCCGTCAACCACCAAAGCGCGCCAGGCCGTGAGGCCAGCGGTGGTCAGGGTGGCGGCTTCTTCATGCGTATAGCCCTTGGGTGCATGGGTAAAGGCCGTGGCGGCCATCGTGACCTGCTCGCGCGCAAAGCCGTCCACGCCATCGCCGGGCACGGTGGAAAAGGTGGACGGCACCTGCTTGCCCGATTGCCACAGCGGGAAAAAGCAGGACACCACGGCGTCGCCGACGGCAAACTCGGTCACGCCTTCGCCCACGGCCGTGACCACACCGGCGCCATCGGCCATCGGGATGCGGCCATCGGCCGTGGGCGAGCGCCCAGCGGCAATGGCCAGGTCGTGGTAGTTGAGCGAGCTGGCATGCAGGCGCACCTGGATTTCGCCTGCGCGGGGCGCAGCAGGCGCTGGCAGGTCGACCAACTGCAGGTGGTCCAGGCCACCGGGGGCGGCAACTTGTATGGCTTTCATGGCGTTTCTCTTTCCTGGGTTGCTATCACGTTGAAGAGCGGTGAAGGCTGCACGGCGCAGCCACCCGGCCATCATGCAAGCGCCGGGCGCAGAAAGCCAGAACCAACATATTTGTGGTCTAGTATTAAAAATGTAAGCAATGCATGGGCATTGGCTTGGCGCTAGGATGGCATCCTGGTCGTCTGGCTCGGTGGAGAGAATATGAAGCGTTTGAACAGCAAAAGTGGTTGCGCGGTGGAGGTGACCTTGTCCGTCATGGGCGGCACCTGGAAGCCGATTGTGCTTTTCCATCTGCTCCATGGCACCAAGCGCTTTAGCGAACTGTCCCGGGCCATTCCCAATGTCACCCAGCGCATGCTGACCCTGCAGCTGCGCGAGCTCGAAGAGGCCGGCATTGTTGCGCGCACCGTCTATGCCGAGGTACCGCCGCGCGTGGACTATGCGCTGACCGACATGGGGCGCAGCCTCAAACCGGTGCTGATTGCGATGCGCGACTGGGGCATGGACTATGCGCAATCCCAAGGGCTGGAGGACGAGGCGCCAGGCGTGCAGGCCAGCTGCGCGGCCTAGTCCTAGGTCCCCGCTCGGGAGGATAATTCTCCTCTCTGATGTTGCGTGCCCACCTGCCATGATGTCCCGCTTTCCCATCCTGCGCCCCTTTGCGCTGCTGTCCGCGCTGCTCTGCCTGGGCCTGGCGTTGGCCGGCGCTGTGACGGCGCAGGCGCAGGAGCGGCCCGTCTACCCGAGCCAGCCGGTCAAGCTGGTGGTGCCTTTTGCGCCGGGCGGCTCGACCGATATCGTGGCGCGCCTGCTGGCCGATGCGATGCGCGAGCCGCTGGGCCAGCCGGTGGTGGTGGAAAACAAGGCTGGTGCCGCAGGCCTCATCGGCGCCGAGGCAGTGGCCCGTGCCCAGCCCGATGGCTACACCCTTGGCGTGGGAACCATCAGCACCCTGGCCGTCAATACGGTGATGCTCAAATCGGTGCGCCGCGATCCGCTGCAAGCGCTGGCACCGGTCATTGCACTGGCGCAGATTCCGTCGGTGTTCTCCACCCATCCCAGCCTGGGGGTACACGACCTGCAGGGCCTGGTGGCTGCGTTGCGCGCCAAGCCTGAGCACTACACGATCGGATCGGCGGGTGTGGGCTCCATCGGCCACCTGATTGCCGAGGCGATGAATGAAGCGCTGGGCGTGCGCCTGCGCCATATTCCCTACAAAGGCCAGGGCCCGGTGATCAACAGTGCGCTGGCCGGCGAGACCCAGGTGCTGAGCGACCAGTACCCTTCGTCGAGCAGCCTGGTGCAATCGGGGCGGCTGGTTCCGTTTGCCGTGGCCGCGCCCCAGCGGCTGCCGGCGCTGCCGGACGTGCCGACCTTGGTGGAGGCCGGCTACCCCGCGCTCAACCGCCTGGCGATCACCTGGTTTGGCCTGGTGGCGCCCGCTGGCACGCCGCCGGCCGTGGTCGACACCCTCAACCGCGCAGCGCAAGAAGCGATGCGCCAACCGGCCGTGCAGGCGCGCCTGGTGCAGTTGGGTGTTGTGCCCATGGGCGGCAGCCCGCAAGATTTTGCGCTGCTGATCAGTGATACGCGCGCCCAGATCCTGCAACTGGTGCAGCAGCGCAAGCTGGTGCTGGATTGAGCGTTTTGAAAAGCGCAGGTAAAGCGTGATTTGCGCTTTCCAAACCACTGGCAGTTTCGGGAGCGTTGATCTACAATCGGCCAACTTTTTTATCAGGAGTAACCCTGTGGACTTACCGAGTTGTTGGCCAGCGGCCAACCGACCACAGGCAAGGTAATCGCAAACGCCCCAGCTTTGCGCGCTGCCTTGCCCAACCAGGCGGGCAGCTGTCAGGCGCCGTAGTTTTTTAGACCTACGCGCCTACGGCATCCCATTCGATCTTCCAGTCTTGCCCCGTGGCGAGTGCCTTTGTTGCGCGCTGCCACGCCGGGTGTGGGAGCTTTTCATGCCACTGCGTATGTCTTCGCTGGCCCCCTTGCGCGCACTGCGGCGCAAGGCTGCGCCATGGGCCATCACGCCTTGCTGCGGTTTGGGCTTGTCCTGCCGCCTGCAGCGCCAGCTCGCGACCATGCTGCGCCGCCGCGCCCCGGTGGGCAAGGGCGCAGCGCAGTCCTGCTCGGCATCGGCTGCGCTGGACCCCTTCAGTCGCTGACCTTTCTTCTGTCTGAGGTGCATATGTGCGGCCGCACTGCAGCGGCAGCGCAGCTGCACGCCTGTATTGCTTGCAGACGCCATGCGGCGTGGATCAGCCGCGCCCCTGGCTGGGAGATTGGTCATGTTGAACCTGCTGAAGAATGGATTTGTCAACTTTCTGCGCTCGCGCCACTGGGGCGTGCATTTCCGCCGCTTGCCCATGTTGGAGCAACTGGCCCAGACACCGGTGGATGCCGGTATTTCCAAGGCCATGGGCGAGCGGCTGCGCGACGCCGCCCATGCCCCTGAACCCGCATTGCTGCACAGCCTGAACACCAGCCGCCAGGGCCTGGACGATGCACAGGTGCAGCAAGCCCGTGCGCAAGCGGGCTGGAACAGCATTGCGCAGGACCAGGCGATGACCCGCAGCGAGCACCTGTGGCTGTGCTTTCGCACGCCTTTCAACCTGCTCTTGACGGTGCTGGCTGCCGTCTCGTGGCTGACCGGCGATACCAAGGCTACGGTGGTGATCGGCAGCATGGTGGCGCTGGCCACCGGCCTGCGCTTTTGGCAGGAGGGCCGCGCCAATAAGGCCGCTGCCGGCCTGCAGGCGATGGTCTCCAACACTGCCGCCGTGCTGCGCCGCATGGCGCAAGATGAAGAGGGGCGGGCGCTGGATGCACCACCCTCGCGCCTGTCGGCATTGCAGGCCGTGCGCGAGCTGCCCGTGCGCGAGCTGGTGCCTGGCGACATCATCCAGCTGGCTGCCGGTGACATGGTGCCCGCTGACTGCCGCCTGCTGAGCGCCAAGGACCTGTTTCTGGCGCAATCGGCGATGACCGGTGAGTCCATGCCGGTGGAGAAATTTGCCCAGCTGCCCGATGGCGCACAGCACAACCCGGTGGAGCTGTGCAACCTGGTGTTCATGGGCACGAACGTGGTCTCGGGCGCTGGCCTGGCCGTGGTGCTGACCACCGGCAACCACAGCTACCTGGGCGCGCTGGCCGGCAAGGTCTCGGCAATGGACCGCAGCCCCACCGCGTTCCAGATGGGCGTCAACAAGGTCAGCTGGGTGCTGATCCGTTTCATGCTGGTGATGGTGCCGCTGGTCCTGCTGATCAATGGGCTGACCAAGGGCGACTGGACCGAGGCCCTGCTGTTTGCGCTGTCGGTGGCCGTCGGCCTGACGCCGGAGATGCTGCCGATGATCGTGACCGCCACCCTGGCCAAGGGCGCGGTGTTTCTGTCGCGCAAGAAAGTGATCGTCAAGCACCTGGACGCCATCCAGAACTTTGGCGCGATGGATGTGCTGTGCACCGACAAGACGGGCACCCTGACCGAGGACCGCATCTCGGTCGAGCGCCACCTCGATGCCTGGGGTGATGTCTCGCAGCATGTGCTGGACATGGCCTACTTGAACAGCTACTACCAGACGGGCCTCAAGAGCCTGCTCGATGTGGCCGTGCTCGCCCATGCCGAGCGCGCCCCGCTGGTCGATGCCTACGCCAAGGTCGATGAAGTGCCGTTTGACTTTGTGCGCCGGCGCATGTCGGTGGTGGTGAGTGACGCTGCTGGCGTCGGCAAGATCATCACCAAGGGCGCGGTCGAGGAAATCCTGCAGGTCAGCAGCACGGTGCAGGCCGCAGGCGGCGTGCTGGACCTCGATGCGGGCCTGCGCAAGCGCATTGTGGCAACAGCCGAGGCGCTCAATGCCCAGGGGCTGCGTGTGGTGGCCGTGGCCACGCGCGAGACCCAGGCGGGCCAAGACAACTTTGGCGTGGCCGATGAGGCCGGCATGGTGCTGTGCGGCTTTCTGGCCTTTATCGATCCGCCCAAGGAAAGCGCAGCGCCGGCGCTGCAGGCGCTGGCCCGGCATGGCGTGCAGACCAAGGTGCTGACGGGCGACAATGCCGCTGTCACCGCCAAGGTCTGCGAGCAAGTGGGCATCACCGCGCAGCACATCGTGCTGGGTGGCGACATCGAGCAGATGGACGACCAGCGCCTGGCCCAGGTGGTCGAAGAAGCCCATATCTTTGCCAAACTGAGCCCCGCGCACAAGGAGCGTATTGTGCGCATGCTCAAGGCCAATGGCCATGTGGTGGGCTTCATGGGCGATGGCATCAACGATGCCGCAGCGCTGCGCACGGCCGATATCGGCATCTCGGTGGACACGGCCGTCGATGTAGCCAAGGAGGCGGCCGACATCATCTTGCTGGACAAGAGCCTGATGGTGCTCGACCAGGGCGTGCAGGAAGGCCGGCGCACCTTTGCCAACATGCTCAAGTACATCAAGATGACGGCGAGCTCGAACTTTGGCAATGTGTTCTCGGTGTTGATTGCCAGTGCCTTCATCCCCTTCCTGCCCATGCTGCCGATGCAGCTGCTGGTGCAGAACCTGGTGTATGACTTCTCGCAATCGGCGATTCCGTTTGACCATGTGGACCCTGAACTGCTGACCCAGCCCCAGTGCTGGAACCCTGCCGATGTGGGCCGCTTCATGCTGTTCTTCGGCCCCATCAGCTCGATCTTCGATATCACCACCTTTGTCGTGATGTGGAAGGTGTTTGGCGCCAACACGCCCGAGCGCCAGGCGCTGTTCCAGTCCGGCTGGTTTGTCGTGGGGCTGCTCACGCAGTCGCTGATCGTGCACATGATCCGCACCATGCGCATCCCGTTCATCCAAAGCCGCGCTGCCTGGCCGGTGGGCCTGATGACCCTGGTGGTGGTCGCCATCGGCATCTACCTGCCCATGGGTGCGCTGGCCCCTTATTTCAAGCTGGAGCCCCTGCCTGGCATGTACTTTGTGTTCCTCGTTGCCGTGTTGCTGGCCTATATGGGTCTTACGCAGGTCATGAAAAAGTGGTACATCCGTCGCTACGGCTGGCAATAAGCGCCATGAAAAATAACCATTTGCTAAGGAGGGCGCCATGCTCGAAGCGCTGAACTACACACAAGCCAATTCGCTGATCAACACGGCCATCAGCCTGGTCACCGCCTTTGTGCTGGGCACGGTCATTGGCCTGGAGCGCCAGTACCGCCAACGCACGGCCGGGTTGCGCACCAATGTGCTGGTCGCCGTGGGGGCGGCCATCTTTGTCGACAGCGCCAACACCATTGCCGGGCCGGATGGCGCGGTGCGCGTGATGGCCTATGTGGTCTCGGGCATCGGCTTTCTGGGCGCCGGTGTCATCATGCGCGAAGAGGGCAATGTGCGCGGCCTGAACACCGCCGCGACGCTCTGGGGCTCGGCCGCAGTGGGCGCTGCCGCAGGCGCCGATCTGATCGTGCAGGCGGCCATGGGCACCGTGCTGGTGCTGGCGGCCAATACTTTGCTGCGGCCGCTGGTCAACGCCATCAACCGCAAGCCGCTGGATGTGGCCTCCGCCGAAATGACCAATGCCGTGTTTGTCGTGGCCGAGCGCCTGCACCAGCGGCTGGCGCTGGCCATGCTGCAGGATGTGCTCGAGCGCGGCGGCTACCCGCCTGGCGACATCGACATCCAGCCCTTTGGCGAGGGCGAGGTCGTCATCGAAGCGACCTTGGCCGCGCAATCGGTGGAGGGCGAGGAGCTCGATGCGATGGTGCAGCAGCTGGCGGCCAAGCCGGGCGTGCGCCAGGCGTTCTGGAGCCCCAGCACGCGGGATTGATGAGGGCGCCAGGGCAGGTGCTCAGGCCGCCCAGACCACCACAGTGCGGTGTCTGGCGGCTTGCTCAGTCTTCAAACGCAAAGCCGACGCCATAGATCGAGCGGATGCAGTCCGCATCATCGCCCATCACCGTGCGCAGCTTCTTGCGCAGGTTCTTGATATGGCTGTCGATCGCGCGGTCGCTCACCTCCAGCGCATCGGCATAGGCCAGATCCAGCAGCTGGCTGCGCGGGTAGATCTTGCCGGGGTGGCGCTGCAGGATGTGCAGCAATGCAAACTCGCGCCGCGTCAGACCCAGGTCCTGGCCACGCCAGCTGGCCTGGCTGGTGGTCTCGTCCAGCTGCCAGTCGCTGGCGGCCAGGCTGGCTGGCGCACCAGGGGCGGGCGGCGCGTGGCGGCGCAAGATCACCTTGACGCGGGCAATCAGCTCGCGCGGTGAAAAGGGCTTGCAGATGTAGTCGTCGGCGCCCATCTCCAGGCCCACCAGGCGGTCCACCTCCTCGACCTTGGCAGTCAGGCAGATGACGGGGCAGATCTGGCGGGCGCGGCATTCGCGCAGAATGCTCAGGCCATCGGTGCCGGGCAGCATCAGGTCAAGAATGGCCAGCTGCGGCGGGCGCGCGCGCAGCGCAGCCATGGCCTGGCTGCCATCGGCAAAATGCTCGACCTCGAAGCCGGCATGGTGCAGGTAGTCGATGACCACCGAGGCAATATCGGCCTCGTCTTCGGCGTACAGAATGCGGGGTTTGGCGGTGTTCATGCAACAGGGTCTATCAAGGGCAGGATCAAGGTAAGGCGCAGCCCGCCCAAGGACGAGATGGAGGCCTGCAATTGTCCTCCATGGGCTTGCACAATGCTTTTGCAAATCGCAAGCCCCAGGCCGGAGCCGCCGCTGGCGCGGCTGCGCGAAGTCTCTACGCGGTAAAAGCGTTCAAAAATGCGGGGCAGCTCCGCAGGCGGCACGGAGGGGCTGCTGTCATCGAGGTGCAGCTCCAGCCAGCGCTGGCCCGACGCGGGCGCGGGCCCGTGCAGGCTGGCGCTGATGCTCAGCCGCCCGGGGGCATCGGTGTAGCGCAGGCTGTTTTCCAAAATATTGCCCAGCACCTGGTGCAGCTGCTGGGCATTGCCCTGCACCCAGGCGGGCGGCAGCGCGGTGTGCAGCTCTTGCGCCGTGGGCAGCGCGATGCCGGCCTGGCCAAAGCGGATCTGCACGGCTTCCACGGCCTCGATGGTCAGCGCCCGCATATCGAGCGGGCGCGCGGTGGCGGGCAGGTGGGCGGTCAGCTGCAGTGCGGGTGCGGCCTCGGGCGCATGCACGACCAGGGCTGTGGGAATGGTGGCGCGCATGTCGCTGACCAGCTGGGTCAGGCGCAGAATCTGGCGGTGCAGGCGCGCAGCCGTCTGCGCATCAAAGCTGCGGATGCCGTCTTGCACCGCTTCAATCTCGGCCCGCACTGCGGCCAGCGGCGTGCGCAGCTCGTGGGCCACCTGGGTCAGCCATTCATGCTGCTGGGCCTGGGCCTGGGAGAGCTGCTCGGCCATGTGGTTGTAGCGGTCGGCCAGCTCCACCAGCTCGTCGTGGCCCGCCACGGCGATGCGGTAGTCGAGCTGGCCGCTGGCAAAGGCCTTGGCGCCTTCGCTCAAAGCCTCGATGGGGCGAATCCAGCGCCGGCTCAGCCACCAGGACAGGGCGCCGGCCAGCAGCAGGCCCAGCAGACCGGTAATGGCCAGGAACACCAGGTGCTCCTTCAAAAAGGCATTGTCGATCTGGTTTTTCAGGTCTTCAGGCTGGTTCAGCGTCAGGGTGCCGATCAGCATGTGCTGGCTGTCGAACAGCGGGTTTTTGGCGCTGCCTGGTGTGGGCGCTACACCAGCGATCAGCTTGCCCTGGTTGTCGAGCAGGCCCAGGCGCTGGTGCAGCGGGTGGCGCTCGATGGGGCGCAACTGCTGGGTCAGCATGGGGCCAATCGTGGCGCGGCGCGGCGCCTCGCTCTCCGCCGGGGGCGAGACGGGCACAGCCGCCTGGCTGCCAAAGCGGGTCAGCGCATTCCAGCGCTCCGGCGTCAGCGAGACCCAGTGCGGGTCCTTGGCATACTCGCGCCGCAGCTGGCTCTCCAGGTATTCCAGCCGGCCCAGCTCGATCTGCGCGACATAGCCGCCCAGGCCGCGCTGCAGGCTCCAGTACGAAAAGCCGAAAAACCCCAGCAGCAGGCCCAGCAGCAGCAGCACCATGGCCAGCAGCACCCGTGTTTGCAGACGGGTAAAGCGAAACAGCTGAAGGCGGGGTGTGGTCACAGAGGGCAGGTGGGCAAATGGACGGAGAGGGCCAAACGGCAAAAACGGGCAGGCGCAATGCCTGCCCGGCTATTCTCTTACACAGTGCGTGGGTGTGTAAAAGTGTTGCTTGATCGGCGCAATGCCAGCGGTCTTATCAAGGCCCGATGGTGGCGCCGCGCTGCGCCACCAGCTGCTTGCCCACCAGGCGGCAGGTGGCCTTGGCTGTTTTCCCGTTGTCCAGCGTCAGCTGCACGCTATCGCCGGCCTTCTTGCCCTGGCAGGCCTCAATGGCTTGCTTGGACGGCGCGGGCTTGGCGGGGCTGGCCGCGTAGGCCTGGGCGGCGGCGATCCAGAGGGCTGCAGTCACGGCGGTGCTGCACAGCAGCCGGTGGCGAAGTGGTTGAGAACTCATGGCATTCCTTGTGTAAAAAGAGGCTCTGCGGCCAGGCCGCGATCTGGTGTGGGACAGAAAGAAGCGGGTGAAACAGAGAAACTGGAGTGTGTTTACGCCTCTCCGCAGAGCCCATGACTGAACTATAGGAGCCAAATGTGGAGGAAGTTGGGCCGGCTTTGTGGCAGGTGTGACAAAGCGAAAACCGCATGCCCATTGGGTTTGGGCGGGGTCAGGCCGATTTTGCAGCGCCGCAAAGTTATGCAAAGCGGCCCTGGCTTCAGGGCAGCGGCGCGGGTGGCGGTGGGCTGTCACCCAGTGGGCGGCGTGCCGCAATGCGCTGCACCACCCGCTCCGGCGTGCGCAGCAGGCCCGCTTCATAGGCGATGACGGACCAGCCGGCACAGACTTGCAGCAGCTCGCCGGGCTGCAGCAGGAAGTCGGGCCGGGAAGGCTTGCCATAGGCGGCATTGCCTTGGGCAAAGGTCTCGTACAGCAGCAGACCGCCGGGCGCCACACTGGCCAGAATCTGCGGCCACAGCGGGCGCCACAGATAGTGCGTGACGACCACCGCATCAAACACCCGGCCTTCGAGCGGCCAGGCCCCGTTTTCGATATCGGCCAGCAGCCATTCGCCCGCCGTATCTGCTTGCAGCAATTGCAGCGCTGCGCCATCGCGGTCAACGCCTGTCACCCGCAAGCCCTGTGCTTGCAGGTAGCGGGCATGGCGGCCCTGGCCGCAGGCCAGGTCCAGCACCTGGCCGCCGATGGGAATCAGCGGCGCAAAGCGGGTGATCCAGGGCGAGGGGGCGGGGCTATGGGACATGCGCTAGAAACAGGCCCAGACATGGTCGGCCATCTGCACCATGAATTCCGGTTGCGTGTAGAGCATGAACACCAGCGTCAGCAGCACCGCCACCAGCAGCCAGATGGCGGCGCGCTGCCAGCCGCGCAGCGGCGCGGCGCCAGCAGTGGGGAGTGAGGGTGGTGCAGGCTGTTGCATGAAAGTTCGCTTATCAGGCCGTCAGCGGCAGGCGCTGCACGGGCTCTTCCTTGACCGGCAGATTGACCAGGCCGGCGAACACGCCCAGCCCAATGGCCACGTACCAAACCACATCATAGCTGCCGGTGTGGTCATAGAGGTAACCGCCCAGCCAGATGCCCAGGAAGCTGCCGATCTGGTGGCTGAAGAACACAAAGCCGCTGAGCATGGACAGGTGCTGCACGCCAAAGATCTGCGCGATGGCGCCATTGGTCAGCGGCACGGTGGACAGCCACAAAAAGCCCATCACGGCGGCAAAGACATAGACCGACCAGGGCGACAGGGGCACCAGCAGGAACACCACGATGGCGATGGCGCGGATGAAATAAATGCCCGAGAGCAGGTAGCGCTTGGCCATGCGCTGGCCGAGCGACCCGGCCAGGTAGGTGCCAAAGATATTGAAGAGGCCGATCAGCGCCAGCGAATAGCTGGCCACATGGGGTGGCAGGCCAAAGTCCTTCAGGTAGCTGGGCATGTGTACGCCGATGAACATCACCTGGAAGCCACAGACAAAATAGCCTGCGGTCAGCAGCAAAAAGCTGGGGTTGCGAAAGGCCTCTGCCACGGCCTGGGCAATGGTTTGCTGCGCGCCAGCGCCAGCACTGCGCTTGAGCGCATGGAAATTGGGCTCGCGCAGCGCAATGGCCAGCGGCACGATGGTCAGCACCAGTACCGCGCAGACCAGCAGCGCGTTCTGCCAGCCCAGGCTGGCGATCAGCTGGCCCTCGACCGGCACCATGAAGAACTGGCCAAAGGAGCCCGCAGCCGCGGCCACCCCCATGGCCCAAGAGCGTTTCTCAGCGGGCAACTGGCGCCCGATGACGCCATAGATCACCGCATAGGTGGTGCCCGTTTGCGCCATGCCGATCAAAAGGCCGGCGGTGAGCGCAAACATCAGCGTATTGGGCGCCCAGGCCATGCCGGCCAGGCCCAGCGCGTACAGCAGCGCGCCGCAGACCAGCACCTTGCTGGCGCCAAAGCGGTCGGCCAGCATGCCGGTGAAGATGCCGATCAGCCCCCAGCTGAGGTTTTGCACCGCCAGCGCCAAGGCGAAGGACTCGCGCGTCCAGCCCATCTCCTGGGTGATCGGCTGCAGCCAGAGGCCAAAACCGTGGCGGATGCCCATGGACAGGGTCACTACGGCGCCGCCACAGAGCAGCACGCGGGCCATGGACAATCGTTGTGCGTTGTTTTGCATAGTCTAAGGATGTCTCGTTATTTAAGAACGTGATTACGGTCTCTACGCAGCCGCGTTGGAGCGCAATCGGGACGAGTTCGAAGGGATGGAACGCAGCTTGCACCGGGGTGCAAGCAAGGGCCAGCGCGCAGAAATCGCCCGATTTCACTCCAACCCGTAGGGACAGTGGCTTTGCGGGCGGTCTGCGGCGTTGCAGCGCTTGCCAGTAGCTGGCTATTGGCTGCGCACTGCGCCTAGCACCCCATCCCGCCAAACCGCTGTCGCGGCGCGAGGAGATCGTAAGCACGTTCTAGAAATTGTTACTCCAACGCCAAAAACCGGCTGTCGCCCGCATATTGCCCGGTGGCCGCCCAAGCCCATTGCAGGCTTTTGCGGCCAAGCGTCGTGAATCGTCAACAAGTTCCACCTGTTTATCTATACAGCTATTTACAATGGCAGCCGCTAGAATGGAAAGTTATGGCAAGCAAAAACACGTCTACCAGTGAATACGCAGAGGGCTCGATACGGGTTCTCAAGGGGCTTGAGCCGGTCAAGCAGCGCCCGGGCATGTATACCCGCACCGACAATCCGCTGCACATCATCCAGGAGGTGATCGACAACGCGGCCGACGAGGCGCTGGCCGGCTTTGGCAAGAAAATTCGCGTCTACCTGCACACCGATGGCTCGGTGAGCGTGGAGGACGATGGCCGGGGCATTCCCTTTGGCCTGCACCCCGAAGAACATGCGCCCGTGGTGGAGCTGGTCTTCACCCGCCTGCATGCGGGCGGCAAGTTCGACAAGGGCCAGGGCGGTGCCTACAGCTTCTCGGGCGGTCTGCACGGCGTGGGTGTCTCGGTGACCAACGCCTTGGCCACCCGCATGGAGGTGACGGTGCACCGCGATGGCTCGGTCGCCACGATGGCCTTTGCCGGTGGCGATGTGGTCGAGCCCCTGCAGGTGCGCGCGATGGTCAGCGGTGACCGCAAGCAGGGCACGACGGTGCGCGTCTGGCCCGATGCCAAGTATTTCGAATCCAGCCACCTGCCGATGGGCGAGCTGGTGCACCTGCTGCGCAGCAAGGCCGTGCTGATGCCGGGCGTGAGCGTGCAGCTGACGCAGGACAAGAGCCGCGAGACGCAGACCTGGCTGTACAAGGGCGGCCTCAAGGACTACCTGCTGCAGACCTTGCCGGTGGACCCGATCATTCCCGTGTTCGAGGGCGAGGGCTTTGCCGGCCGCAGCGATGACCATTTTGCCGAGGGCGAAGGGGCATCGTGGTGCGTGGCCTTCACCGACGAAGGCCAGCCGGTGCGCGAGAGCTATGTCAACCTGATCCCGACCACGGCGGGCGGCACGCATGAAAGCGGGCTGCGCGATGGCCTGTTCCAGGCGGTCAAGAGCTTTATCGAGCTGCATTCGCTGCTGCCCAAGGGCGTCAAGCTGATGCCCGAGGACGTGTTTGCCCGTGCCAGCTATGTGCTCTCGGCCAAAGTGCTCGATCCCCAGTTCCAGGGCCAGATCAAGGAGCGCCTGAACTCGCGCGATGCGGTGCGCCTGGTCTCGGGCATGGTGCGGCCGGCGCTGGAGCTGTGGCTGAACCAGAATGTCGAATACGGCAAGAAGCTCGCCGAGATCGCGATCAAGGCGGCGCAGACGCGCCAGCGCGCCGGCCAGAAGGTGGAAAAGCGCAAGGGCAGCGGCGTGGCCGTGTTGCCCGGCAAGCTGACCGATTGCGAAAGCCGTGACCTGGCCTACAACGAGGTGTTTCTGGTCGAGGGCGATTCGGCCGGCGGCAGCGCCAAGATGGGCCGCGACAAGGAAACCCAGGCCATCCTGCCGCTGCGCGGCAAGGTGCTCAACACCTGGGAAGTGGACCGCGACCGCCTGTTTGCCAACACTGAAATCCACGATATCTCGGTAGCCATCGGCGTGGACCCGCATGGCCCCGATGACGAGGTCGACCTGAGCGGTCTGCGTTACGGCAAGATCTGCATCCTGAGCGACGCCGACGTGGACGGCTCGCACATCCAGGTGCTGCTGCTGACGCTGTTCTTCAAGCATTTCCCGCAGCTCATCGACAAGGGCCATGTCTGCGTGGCGCGGCCGCCGCTGTTCCGCGTCGATATTCCTGCCCGGGGCAAGAAGCCCGCTGCCAAGGTCTACGCACTGGACGAGGCCGAGATGCATGCCATCTTTGACAAGGCCGCCAAGGACGGCGTGCCGCGCGAGAAATGCCAGGTCAGCCGCTTCAAGGGTCTGGGCGAGATGAATGCCGAGCAGCTGTGGGAAACCACGCTGAACCCGGACACGCGCCGCCTGCTGCCGGTGCGCCTGAGCCAGACCGATGTGCTGCAAACCCGTGAGGTCATGACCCAGCTGATGGGCAAGGGCGAGGCTGCGGCCCGCCGCGACCTGATGGAGCTGCACGGCCATGAGGTCGAAATTGATATCTGATGTCCTGCTGCCCACGCCGCTGAATAAACAATCGAACCCAAGCCAGCCGCGCGCAGCCGTGCCACAAGCAAAGAAAGCTGAACCCCTATGAGTGAAGAGAACGGTCAGGACCTGTTGTCCAACCCGGTGCCCGACGACGGCGACAGCCTGGACCTGGGCAATTACGCCCAGCGCGCCTATCTGGAATATGCGCTGTCGGTGGTCAAGGGCCGTGCGTTGCCCGACGTCTGCGATGGCTTGAAGCCCGTGCAGCGCCGCATCCTGTTTGCGATGGAGCGCATGGGCCTGGGCTACAGCGGCCCCAACCGCGCAACGGCGGCCAAGCCCGTCAAAAGCGCCCGTGTGGTGGGCGATGTGCTGGGCCGCTTTCACCCGCATGGCGACCAATCGGCCTATGACGCGCTGGTGCGCATGGCCCAGGACTTTGCCCAGCGCTACCCGCTGATCGATGGCCAGGGCAACTTTGGCAGCCGCGATGGCGATGGCGCAGCGGCCATGCGTTATACCGAGGCGCGCCTGTCCAAGATCACCAGCTTGCTGCTTGACGAGATCGACATGGGCACGGTGGACTTTGTGCCCAACTACGACGGCTCCACCCAGGAGCCCAGCCAGCTGCCCGCGCGCCTGCCGTTCTCGCTGCTCAATGGCGCGAGCGGCATTGCAGTGGGCCTGGCCACCGAAATCCCCAGCCACAACCTGCGCGAGGTGGCCGATGCCTGCGTGGCGTTGATCAAGAAGCCGGCGATGACCGACTTCGATCTGCAGCAGATCATTCCCGGTCCTGACTTCCCCGGTGGCGGCCAGATCATCAGCAGCGACAAGGACATTGCCGATGCCTACCGCACGGGCCGCGGCTCGATCAAGGTGCGTGCGCGCTGGACCATCGAAGAGCTGGCGCGTGGCCAGTGGCAGCTGGTCGTCAACGAGCTGCCGCCCGGTGTGTCCTCGCAAAAGGTGCTCGAAGAGATCGAGGACCTGACCAACCCCAAGATCAAGACCGGCAAGAAGACCTTGACGCAGGAGCAAAGCCAGCTCAAGGCCACCGTGCTGTCCTTGCTCGATGTGGTGCGTGACGAGTCGAGCAAGGATGCGGCCGTGCGCCTGGTGTTCGAGCCCAAGACCGGCAAGACGCCGCAATCCGAGCTGATCACCTGCCTGCTGGCGCATACCAGCCTGGAGAGCTCCTCGTCGGTCAACCTGACGATGATCGGCATCGACGGCAAGCCCACGCAAAAGTCACTGCGCCTGATGCTGGAAGAGTGGATCGAGTTCCGCCAGACGACGATCACGCGCCGCTCCGAGCACCGGCTCGCCAAGGTGCTCGACCGCATCCATATCCTGGAAGGCCGGCAGACCATTCTGCTCAATATCGACGAGGTGATCGCCATCATCCGCGCCAGCGACGAGCCCAAGGCCGCGCTGATGGCGCGCTTTGACCTGAGCGAGCGCCAGGCCGACGACATCCTGGAAATCCGCCTGCGCCAGCTGGCTCGTCTTGAAGCGATCAAGATCGAGCAGGAGCTGACCGAGCTGCGCGCAGAGCAGGGCAAGCTCGAAGACATTCTGGCCAACCCCGCCTCGCTCAAGCGCCTGATGGTCAAGGAGATCGAAGCGGACGCCAAGCAGTTTGCCGATGCGCGCCGCACCTTGATCCAGGAAGAGAAAAAGGCCGTCGCCGAAGTCAAGGTGGTCGATGAGCCGGTCACCGTTGTGGTGTCGGAAAAAGGCTGGGTGCGCGCCCGCACCGGCCACGGCCATGCGGCCGACAGCTTCAGCTTCAAGTCGGGTGACAGCCTGTATGGCACCTTCGAATGCCGCACGGTCGACCAGCTGCTGGTCTTTGGCAGCAACGGCCGGGTCTACTCGGTCGCCGTCGCCAACCTGCCCGGCGGCCGCGGTGATGGCCAGCCGGTCACCACCTTGATGGAGCTTGAAGCGGGCACCCAGATCCAGTACTACTTTGCCGGTCCGCTGTCGGCCCATTTGTTGCTGGCCAGCAGCGCGGGGTATGGCTTCACGGCCTTGGTGGAAAACATGGTCTCGCGCCAAAAGGGCGGCAAGGCCTTTGTCAGCCTAGACGATGGCGATACGCTCTGCGCCCCCTCGCATATCTCGGGCAGCAGCGGCAGCCTGCCGCTGGCCGATGCCAGCCATGTGGCCTGCGCCTCGGTGGGTGGCCGCATCCTCACGTTCGAGATCGGCGAGCTCAATCACATGGCCAAGGGCGGCAAGGGGCTCAAGCTGATTGACCTGGAAGACAAGGACCGCTTGGCCGGTGTGGCCGTCTACACGCGCAGCATCCGCATCGAAGGCGTGGGGCGCGGCGGCAAGGCCCGCGAGGAAACCCTGGAGATCCGCAGCCTGAACAACGCCAAGGCTTGCCGCGCCAAAAAGGGCAAGCTCGCCGACCTGGGCTTCAAGCCCAGCGCCGTGTTCCGCGTCGAATAAAACGCGCGGTCCATCACGCCCCAGCCCTGCCCGGCATTGCCCGGCAGGGCTTTTTCATGCCCCGTTGTTGCAGCGATGATCAGCGCTGCGCCGGCAGCAGCGCCCGCAGATGGTCGACAAAGGCGCGCACGCCCCGGGGCAGATTGCGGCCCGTCAGCGTTTGCAGCTCGATGGAGCGTGCATGCATGCCGCGCTCACGGATGGGCACGGTGTGCAGCAGGCCCCGGCGCACATACTCGCGCACGGTGACCTCGCCGCCCAGGGTGAGCCCGCCGCCGTGCAATACAAAGCGCACCAGCGCATCGAACTGCCCGCTCTCGAGCACCGGGTCAAACACCAGGCCGCGCTGGCCGCTGGCAATGTCAAACAGCTGGCGCGCGGTATTGCCGTCGTCCAGCAGCGCGAGCGGGTAAGGATGCATCTGCGCCAGGCTGACGCTGGCAAAGCGGGCCAGTGGGTGGCCGGGCGGCATGATCAGGATGACGGGAGAGTTCTGGCGGTGCTGCACATCGATATCGCGCACGGCAGCGCGGCTGTAGGTCAGGCCCACATCGGCCTCGCCATTGCGCACCGCCTGGGTCACCTGGGCGGGCGAGGCCGAGACCAGCTGGAACTGCATGCCCGGGTGCTGCTCGCGGAACGTGGCCATCGCGAGGGGCAAAAACTCAAATGCAAAGCCGGCTGATGCGCAGACCCGCACCTGGCCCCGGCGCAGGCCTTGCAGTGCCTCGATATCGGCGACCACGCGCTCGGCATCCAGCGCATGGCGCTTGGCATGGGTGGCCAAGAGCTCACCGGCCGCACTGGCCACCATGCCGCGCGGGCGGCGCTCGAACAGCGGCACCTGCAGCACTTCTTCCAGCGATGCGATCTGGCGGCTGACGGCCGAGGCCGAGACATTGAGGCGCAGTGCGGCCTCGCTCACCGAGCCGCTGCGCACGACTTCCAGAAAATAGCGGATGGCGGTGTCCTGGAGGTGCTGCGAGGGGGTCATGGTCTGCTTTGCAAAAAACGCAACGATAACCGCAAAAAATTGTGATTGTCGAAATAGGCCGCATTGCCTATGCTGGATTTTTCTGACATCCAAGAGACATACCTCCCATGCCATCCCAGCCTGTTCCCGCCGACCACAGCATCGTCGAGTTGAGCGCCGTGGCGCTGTCCGCCGCTATCCAGCGGCGTGCGCTGTCCTGCACCGAGGTGCTGCAGGCCTTCTGGGGCCAGATCGACCGGCTCAACCCCCAGGTGAATGCGCTGGTCGCGCCCATGCCGCGCGAGCCCCTGCTGGCCCAGGCCGCGCAGCTCGATGCTGAATTGGCCCAGGGCAAAAGCCGGGGGCCGCTGCACGGCTTTCCGCAGGCGCCCAAAGATATCTCGCCCGCCGCCGGCATGGTCACCACCAAGGGCTCGCCGATCTTCCAGGGTCAGGTCAGCAGCAGCGATGCGGTGATTTTTGAGCGCATGCGCGCAGGCGGCGCGCTCTTTGTAGCGCGCAGCAATTCACCGGAATTTGGCCTGGGCGGCCACACCTACAACCCGGTCTACGGCACCACGCGCAATGCGTTTGACCAGAGCCGCTCGGCCGGTGGCAGCAGCGGCGGTGCAGCCGTTGCGGTGGCCTTGCGCATGCTGCCCGTGGCCGATGGCTCGGACATGATGGGCTCGCTGCGCACGCCGGCGGCCTTCAACAATGTCTACGGCCTGCGCACCTCCGTGGGTTGTGTGCCGCATGGCCCGGGCGACGAGGTGTTCTTCCAGCAGTTCAGCGTGGCCGGGCCCATGGCACGTGATATTCCCGATCTGGCCTTGCTGCTGTCGGTGCAGGCGGGCTTTGATGCGCGCTTGCCGCTCACGCGCCGCAGCGAAGGCGCGCAGGACTGGGGCCAGGGCCTGGAGCGTGACTTCCGGGGCCGCAAGATCGCCTGGCTGGGCGACCTGGGCGGGCACTTGCCGACCGAGCCGGGCCTGCTCGAGACCTGCCGCGCGGCGCTGGGCGCCTTTGCTGATATCGGCTGCACGGTGGATGAGGTGCTGCCCGACTTTGACCTGGAGCAGCTGTGGCGGGCCTGGATCGATCTGCGCAGCTTCAGCGTGGCAGGCGCCAATGCGGCGCTGTATGACGACCCGCAAAAGCGGGCGCTGCTCAAGCCCGAAGCGCTGTGGGAGATGGAGCGCGGCCGCGCGCTGTCGGGCATGGATATCTATGCCGCCGCCAAGGTGCGCAGCAGCTGGTACGAGGTGCTGCGCCGCCTGTTCGAGCGCTATGACTTTGTCGTGCTGCCCGCCGCGCAGGTGTTCCCGTTCGAGGCCGAGCTGGACTGGCCCCATGCCGTGGGCGGCCGCAGCATGGACACCTACCACCGCTGGATGCAGACGGTGGTGGGCGCCACGATGGCGGGCTTGCCGGCCTTGTCGGTGCCGGCCGGCTTTGGCCCCAACGGGCTGCCTGCCGGTCTGCAGATCATCGGGCCGGCTCAGGCCGACAAGGCGCTGCTGCAGATCGGCCATGCCTATGACCAGGCCAGCGGCCATGCCCGGGTGCGCAGCCCTTTGCTGGGCTGACAGCACGCTGTAGATCGTTGACCCGGCGCGTCTTCTAAGGCTGCGCTTCCACCCAGAAAGGCGTTGCTGCAACGCCTGTCTGGTCCCTCCCTTGCCCCCGTTTTCCGCAAAAAAGGTAGATCCCATGTCCATGCCGATATCCCGTCACCGCTTTTTGACCTACCTGGCCGCAGGTGCCGCCGGCCTGGCCTTGCGCCCTGCATGGGCCCAGGGCTACCCCGACCGCGCGATCAAGCTGGTGGTGCCTTTTGCGCCCGGTGGAGCCACCGATATCCTGGGCCGGCTATTGGCCTCGCAGCTCAGCGAGGAGCTGGGCCAGTCGGTGTTTGTCGAGAACCGGCCGGGGGCCGGCACGGCCGTGGCGGGCGGCCAGGTGGCCAAGTCGGCTGCCGATGGCTATACCTTGTTTCTGGGTGCCAGCTCCACCTTGGCGATGAACCCGGTGGTGCGCAAGGCGCTGCCCTATGACCCGATGCGCAGCTTCAGCATGCTGGGCCTGGTCGCAGACATGGGCCTGGTGCTGGTGGCGAACCAGGCCGTCAAGGCCACATCGCTGCAGGACCTGGTGGCGCAATCGAAGGCGGCGCCAGACCGCTTTTCCTACGGCTCCTTCGGCCCGGCCTCGTCGGTGCACTTTGCCGGCGAGATGCTCAAGACGGCGACCGGCATGCGCATGCTGCATGTGCCCTTCAACGGCAGCACGCCGAGCCTGACGGCGCTGATGGGTGGCCAGGTGCAATTGGCAGTGGACACCGTGGTGGCGACCACGCCGCTGATCAAGGCCGGCAAGATCAAACCGATTGCCGCGCTGGGCGCCCAGCGCCTGGCCTTGCTGCCCGAGGTGCCGACCGTGGCCGAAAGCGGCTTTCCCGGTTTTGACATGAGCACCTGGTTTGCCTTTTTGGCGCCCGCTGGCCTGCCTGAGCCGGTGCGTGCCAAGCTCGAAGCCGCCTTGGCCGATGTGATGGCCCAGCCCGCTACCCAGCAAAAGCTAGAAAGCATTGGTCTCACGCCCGCCTGGGGCAATGGCCGTGCGCTGCAGGCACGGGTGGAGCGCGAGCTGCCGCTGATGCGCGATGTGGCGCAGCGCGCCCAGATTGAGGTGGAGTAAGCCTTGGTTTGAGCGGCTGGGGAAACTTGGGAGCGGCGCTTAGCGCAGCGCTTCCCACCACTGCTTGTTGCTGCGCGGCTGGCCCACGGTCAGCACCTCGCCGATCTCGGGCGTGGCCAGTTGGATGCCCTGCTGCTGCGCCAGCGCCGCCAGCCGGTCCAGCGGCTCACGCCAGCCGTGCATGGCCAGCGCAAAGGTGCTGTTGTGCACGCTGTAGAGCACCTGGCCGCGCACATCGCTGAAGGCCTGGATGGTTTCTTCCGGCGTCATGTGTACGGAGGGCCAGTAGGCGTCGTAGGCGCCGTTTTCCATCAGTGCGAGGTCCATCGCGCCAAATTTGTCGCCAATGGCCTTGAAGCCGGGGAAGTAGCCGGTATCGCCGCTGTAGTAGATGCGCTGGCCACCGGTCTGCAGCACCCAGGATGCCCAGAGCGTGCTGTTGCGGTCATTGAGCGTGCGGCCCGAGAAATGCTGGCTGGGCGTGGCGGTGACTTCGACGCCGGCGTGCTGCTCCTGCTGCCACCAGTCCAGCTCGACAATGCGCTCGGGCGCCACGCCCATGTCCCGCAGGCGCGCGCCCACGGCCAGCGGCACAAAGTAGCGCTCGACCTTGCCCAGCAGGAACTTGATCGTCGGCTCGTCCAGGTGGTCGTAATGGTCGTGCGACAAGATGAGACCAGCAATCGGCGGCAGGTCCTGCAAGGGCAGCGGCGTGGGGTGGAAGCGCTTGGGGCCGATAAAGCTGAACGGCGATACACGCTCACCAAACACCGGGTCGATGAGCCAGTACTGGCCCTGGAGCTTGAGCAGGTGCGAGGAGTGGCCGAGCCGGATCACATGGTTGGCATCGGCGGGCAGCGCTTGCAGCTGCGCCGGGGTGACGGTGTGGACCGGAATGCTGTCCTGCGGTGTGGTGCCGCTCTTGTCACCAAACAAAAAGCGCGACCAGATCTGAAAGCCTCCGGCATGGGGCTTGGCAGCCGGGTTGGGCGGGTTCTGAAAGCGCTTGTCGGCCGAGGAATACTGGGGCGATGCCTGGTAGCGGCGCTGGCTGTCCTCGTCGGGGGTGGAGGCGCAGGCCACCAATGAGCAGGCAGTGGCCACCAGCCAGCCGCTGCGCAGGCGCTGAAAGCCGCCGTTGCCGCGGGTGGTGTTGCTGGAGGAGGGCGCGGGGCGGGGCTCTTGCATGGGGTGTGTCAATCAGGCAGGGGGGCGTTAGCGACTGCCATGATACGGCGCCCATAAGAAAGCCGCATGGCTGCGGCTTTTGTAGGGATTTAGCGAAAAATCTATTGATTAATCGACAGATTTATTCCACTTCGGCGATGATTTCGATCTCGACACAGGCGCCCCGGGGGACCTGGGCCACGCCAAAGGCGCTGCGGGCATGCGCCCCCTTGTCGGGACCAAATACCTGGGCCAGCAATTCGCTGGCGCCGTTGGTGACCAGATGTTGCTCGGTGAAGTCTTCCGTGCTGTTGACCAGGCTCATCAGCTTGACAATGCGCTTGACCCGGTTCAGATCGCCGCCCACTGCTGCCTGCAGGGTGCCCATCAGGTCGATGGCGACCGCGCGCGCTGCCTGCTGGCCTTCGGCGGTGTCCATGGTCTTGCCCAGCTTGCCGGTCCAGGGCTGGCCGTTCTTGCTGGCCGTGTGGCCGCTGATAAAGACCAGTTTGCCGGTTTGTGCAAACGGTGCGTAAGCCGCAGCCGGTGTGCGCACGGGCGGCAGTTCAATGTTCAGCGCTTTGAGTTGGTCGTAGATGCTCATGCCGGTGTTGTCCTTGCTGGGTGGAAGACAGGCATCTTAGAGCCCCCGCCGGGCGTGGATGCATGCAAAAACAATGCGGCGCCATACCCGCAGGGCATGGGCGCCGCATGGCGGGTTGCCTGGCTTAGGCCAGTTCGGCGATCAGCTCGATCTCGACGCAGGCACCCATGGGGATCTGGGCGACGCCAAAGGCGCTGCGGGCATGGGCACCCTTTTCAGGGCCAAACACTTCGGCGAACAACTCGCTGGCGCCATTGGTCACCAGGTGCTGCTCGGTGAAGTCACCGGTGCTGTTGACCAGGCTCATCAGCTTGACCACGCGCTTGACACGGTTCAGATCGCCGCCAGCTGCATGCTGCAAGGTGCCCAGCAGGTCGATGGCCACCGCGCGGGCCGCGAGCTTGCCTTCTTCGGTGTTGATGTTGCGGCCAAACTGCGCCACCCAGGGCTTGCCATCCTTGCGGGCGATATGGCCGCTCAAAAACACCATGTTGCCGGTCTGTACATAGGGCAGATAGGCGGCTGCGGGTACCGCCAGTGGCGGCAGGCTGATGCCGAGGGCCTGGAGTTTGTCGTAAACGCTCATGGAGTCCTTTCAAAAGTGGAGGCGGGGCAAAGCGCCAAGTGTGGCACAAATGCCCTGCCAGGGCGCCATGTCCCATGTCGCCTGAGAGGGGCGGCGGCGAACTCTAGGGCAAGCCCTGATCGGGCCTGCAGGCAGCGCTGCCTAGCATGTGGAGATGATGGAGACCTCTTCCTGCAAGCGGGCAGACCAGCGCAGTGTGGGGCCGGGCTGGGCGGGCTATTGGCGACCGGCGGCCTGGCTCTGGGGCATCCTGGCGGGCACGGCGCTGCAGCTGCAGCAGGCCAGCCTGGCGCCTGTCTGGCAGTACGCGGCATTGGCGCTCTTGGGGGCCGTGGCCAGCCTGCTGCTGAGCCGCTGG
>NZ_APCR01000570.1:0-5205 GCF_000410635.1 Comamonas sp. B-9 | reverse complement strand
AGCAGCCAGCGGCCGCTGCTGCCAGGCAGGCCAGCGCCCAGCCGCGCCAGGGACAGAGAAAGGGGCGCCATCGAAGAAATCTGTTGCATGGGCAGCAGTCTAGCGGCTATGCCCAAGCCCGGCATGCAGCCTTGGCTTTGCCCCGATAATGGCGAGTTGCCACCCCTCTACAGGGGCTGAAACCGGGCGCCAGCATAGCGCCCGTGCGCACCCTACCCCATGAACCTGCTTGCTCTCGAATCCAGTACCGACACCCTCTTTATTGCCACCGCACGGGATGACCAGCGCTGGCTGCACAGCGGTGCCGGTGGCCAGCACACCTCCAGCCAGCTGCTGCCGGCGCTGCGCGGCCTGATGGCCGATGCGGGCCTGGGCTTTGATGCGCTGGACGCGATTGTGTTTGGCCGGGGCCCGGGCTCGTTCACCGGGCTGCGCACCGCCTGCGCCATTGCCCAGGGCCTGGCCTTTGTGGCCAAGGGCGGCCAGGGCGTGCCGGTGCTGCCGGTCGATACCTTGATGGCCGTGGCCGAAGAGGCCCGCCTGCAATACGGCTGCACCCAGGTGCTGGCCTGCCTGGATG
The DNA here is from genome assembly GCF_000410635.1 of Comamonas sp. B-9. Classification (NCBI taxonomy): domain Bacteria; kingdom Pseudomonadati; phylum Pseudomonadota; class Betaproteobacteria; order Burkholderiales; family Comamonadaceae; genus Comamonas; species Comamonas sp. B-9. The sequence goes on along the minus strand of NZ_APCR01000570.1, from coordinate 4,625 downwards.
CGCGCATGGACGAGGTCTACAACGCCGTCTACCAGTATGTGGACGGCCACTGGCAGACCTTGGGCGATCTGCAGGTCTGCCCGCCGCAGCATGTGCAGGTGCCCGCAGGCTTTGTCGTGGCCGGCAATGCCCTGCCCATTTATGGCGAGCGCCTGGCGCCCGCTGCCACCCATCTGCAGGCCATGCCCACGGCCCAGGCCTTGCTGAGCCTGGCGCCCTACCTGCTGGCACAAGGCCAGGCAGTCGCTGCGCAGGATGCGCTGCCGCTCTATATCCGCGACAAGGTGGCCAAGACCACGGCCGAGCGCGAGGCAGAAAAACAAGCCCAGGCCGCCGGCAGCCCAGGCACGGCGCCATGAGCCTGCCTGCCACGCCCCAGCTGCGCTGGTCCGCGCTACGCATTGATGACCTGGATGCACTGCTAGAAGTGGAGAACCAGTGCTACAGCCACCCTTGGACGCGGGGCAACTTTATCGACTCGATGGCGATGGGCTATGCAATGCAGCTGCTCTGGGCCGGCGAGGAGCTGATCGGCTACTTTATTGCGATGCAGGGCGTCGACGAGCTGCACCTGCTCAATATCACCGTCAACCCGCGCCACCAGCGCCAGGGCTGGGCCAAGGTGCTGCTCGATCAGCTGCGCAGCTGGGCCGTCAGTGCGCGCGCGCAGGCGATCTGGCTGGAGGTGCGCATCAGCAATCTGCGCGCCCAGCAGATCTACCTGGCGTTTGGTTTTGAATCGGTAGGGCTGCGAAAGCGCTACTATCCGGTATCCCATGTCGAACGCGAGGACGCCATGGTCATGCGTTATCTGCTGCCTACCACCCCATGAGCCTGAACCTGGACGCCCGCCAACGCGCCATGCTGCAAGAGATGGGCCACCCGCTGTGGTGGCCCGAATCGCCCGCGCCTGCCGCCCAGGCCGCGCCGGAGACATCTTCCGCTCCTGCGCCAGTGGCTGCACCGCCATCGCGCGCGGAGGCGGTGCCTGCCCCAGCTGTGGTGCCCACCGCAGCGGCTGCAGCAGCGACTACAGCAGTTGTTGCACCTACTGTTGCACCCGCTCCAGCGGCAATGCCGGCTGCTGCGCTCCCAGAAACGGCCGCGCCAGTTGCCGCTATTGAGCCAACGCCAACGCCTGCAGCAGCTGCACGCCCCACGTCCCCACAGGCGCTGCCCGCCGGTTTTCCGCGCGTACGCTTTGCGCTGCGCGCACCGGTCCTGCTCGATCTGCAGGGCAAGCAGCAGCCGGCCGTGCCCCCCACCCAGCCGGCCTGGCTGGTGGTGGCCGAGCTGCCCGAGGGCGCGCCCCAGCAGGGCGAAGCCTGCCAGTTGCTGCTGCAGATGCTGCGCGCCATGCGGCTGACCGATGCCCCCGTCTACTGGGTGCCGCTGGCCCGCATCCCCGCCAATCAGGAAGGCGACGACGGCCTGCCCAGCTACAGCATCGAGGCGCTGGTGCAGGAATGCCAGCCCGCCATGGCCTTGCTGCTGGGCCTGCCAGCGGTGCGCCACCTGATGCCGGGCGACCAGCCCTTCTCCAGCCTGCGCCAGCAGCTGCACCAGTTGGGCGGCAACCAGCTGCCCGCCGTGGTCAGCTACGACCCCAGCCACCTGCTGCGCACCCCCCAGGCCAAGGCTGCAACCTGGGCCGATCTGTGCTTTGCGCTGGCCCAGGCCGGGCGTTAATTTTTCTTCACAAACCTGCCAATCTGCCGCCAATCTGCCGCCATTTGGCCGCCAAATAGCCGCCACTTGGTGAGTGTAGGCGCCCACTGACAGGCTGTGGCGTGGGGCGTTGACAACGCTGCGCGCGGACAAAGCGCATCGTCATGCGCAGCGGATGCGGGAATGCCATAATGGCGCCCATTCACAAACCGGAGTCTCTCCTTGGATCCCTACCCTAGTTGGTAGCTTCCACCCTGGCAAGCACATGGCTGCACAAGGGTCGGAAGCGCCCCCCGCCCCCTTTTGCAGACCAATAACAACAAGGAAGTGAGCCCATGCTCAACATCTTTACGCTTGCCAATGGCCGTCTGGTGCAGGAAGAGATCGAGTCTCTCCAGGACCTGGCCCGTTTTCAGCCTATCTGGGTTGACCTCGAATCCCCCACCCTCGAAGAAAAGCGCTGGATCAAGCAGCACTATGGCCTGTCCATCCCCGAAGACGCGATGGACCAGGACATTGAGGAATCGGCCCGCTTCTACGAAGAAGACAATGGCGACCTGCACATCCGCAGCGACTTCCTGATCGATGACGAAGACGACCCGCGCAGCGTGCGTGTGGCCTTCATCATGAACCTGCACAATGCCGCGCTCAAAAGCTATGGCGTGCTGTTTTCCATCCACGATGAGGATGTGCCGGTGTTCCGCCTGCTGCGCCTGCGCGCCCGCCGTGCACCGGGCCTCATCGAGGACAGCAAGGACGTGCTGCTCAAGCTGTTTGACGCCGACGCCGAGTACTCGGCCGACACGCTCGAAGGCATCTACGACGACCTGGAAAAAGTCAGCACCCAGGTGTTGGCCGGCAATGTGACCGACACCCACGCGAGTGAAGTGCTCTCGGCCATCGCGCGCCAGGAAGACTTGAACGGCCGCATTCGCCGCAATGTGATGGACACCCGCCGCGCGGTAAGCTTTGTCATGCGCAGCAAGATGCTCAACTCCGACCAGTTCGAGGACGCGCGCCAGATCCTGCGCGACATCGAATCGCTGGACAACCACACCGCCTTCCTCTTTGACAAGATCAACTTCTTGATGGATGCGACGGTCGGTTTCATCAACATCAACCAGAACAAGATCATCAAGATCTTCTCGGTGGCCAGCGTGGCGCTGCTGCCGCCCACCTTGATCGCCAGCGTCTACGGCATGAACTTCAAGTACATGCCCGAAATCGACTGGCAATACGGCTATGCCTACGGCATTGCGCTGATGGTGGGCAGCGCGCTGATACCGATGCTGTACTTCCGCAAGCGCGGCTGGCTCAAGTAAGCACGGCAGCGCCCACTACACCTGCTTGGGCCGCAGGCACCACAGGGCAGTGCCGGCGATCGATGCGGCCAGCATCAGCACCCACAGTGCACCCAGCTGCCACTGCTCCAGCGCCAGGCCAAACAGAAAAGGGGCGCTGGCCTGGGTCATGCGGGCGGGCACCATCAGCAGGCCCTGGCGCTGGCCATAGCCTTGCGCACCAAACATGGCCAGCGGCAAGGTGCCGATCACCACGGTCATGATGCCGTTGCCCAGGCCAAAGGCCAGCGCATAGACCCAGGCGCCCGAGGCACCCAACAGCGCCAACGCCAGCGCCGCCACGGGGTAGGCCATGACGGCAATGCGCGCCGACCACAGCGGATGGGCGCGGCGCAGAAAAACATAGTCGGCAATGCGGCTGGCCACCTGGGCCGGGCCCACGAGTGCCGCCGCAGCCACCGCCGCCGTCGCCGTGGCGCCGCTGACCACCAGCAGGCGCGGCAGGTGCGACATCATCGAGGTGCCGATGAACCAGATGGCGGCAAAGGTCAGCGCCAGCAAGACCAGGCTAAGCCACTGGCCTCGCAGCGCAGCAGCAGGCGCTGCAGGCACGCCCGCTGGGGCTGCTGCCGCATCGGTACGGGCGCGAGCCGCTGCATGGGGCAAGCTGGCATGCAGCGGCAGCAGCACCAAGAGCTGCACCGCCGCCCAGACCAGGCAGGCCTCGCGCCAGCCCCAGCTGTGCAGCAGCCAGGTGGTGAGCGGCCAGCTCAGGGTGCTGGCAAAGCCGCCAAACAAGGTGATGCCGACAATGCTGCCGCGCGCGGCCTTGCCATACAGGCGCACCGAGGTGGCAAAGGCCGCCTCGTACAGGCCCGCCCCCATCGCCAGCCCCAGCAACCACCAGACCGCAAACAGCTGGCCCTGGGTCTGCACCTGCGACAGCAGCAGCAACCCCAGCGCAAACAGCACATTGGTGGCCATCAGAAGCGGCCGCCCGCCCCAGCGGTCAATCAGCCGCCCCGCCACCGGGCCGGTAAGCGCCATCATCAGCAGCGCCACGGAGAACGCCGCAAAGATGCGCGATGGCGCGATGCCCAGACTCTCGCCCATTGCGCCGGCCAGGATGGCGGGCAGGTAGAAGGCCGAGCCCCAGGACAGCATTTGCCCCAGGCCCAGCTTGCAGGTGGTCAGCACCTGGCCGGGCGCAAAGGAGTGGGCGGAAAAAAGGGGCATGGTCGGCAACAGCGCATCAAGGCAGCGCGCCATTGTGACGAGGCTTGCCGCAGTGCACAGTCACCCGCGCTACCGGGTAGACGTTTAACGGCTGGGCAAGCTCCGTACCAGGCTGCCGATGATGTGCTGCGCGTAGCGGCTGGCAAGGCTGCGGATAAAGCGCGGAAAGTCCAGGTGCGCGCTGTCATCGGCCCGGTCGGAGATGCTGCGCATGGCCGCAAAGGGCAGGCCATGGTCGGCGCAGACCTGGGCGACAGCAGCGCCTTCCATCTCGACGGCCAGCGCCTCCATGCCTGCGCCCTGCAAGCCGCTGCGCAGCGCCTGCACTTCGGCGGCGCTGCTGACAAAGCGGTCGCCGCTGACGACCAGGCCCTGGTGCATCTGCGGCGCGGGCAGGCCCAGCTCGGCCGTCCAGGCTGC
>NZ_APCR01000565.1:0-2021 GCF_000410635.1 Comamonas sp. B-9 | reverse complement strand
CTCCGGCACCTGCACCGGCCCGCCCGGCGGTGCGCAAGCCGGCGCGCAAACAGACCTTGGATGATTTGCTGAATTGAAGGAGAGCCTTGTGAAGCTGTTGATGAAAATGTCCGCCCTGGTGTCGGTGCTCGCGCTGGCCGGTTGTGCAGCCCCTCCGCCAGAACCCGCGCCGGCTCCGGCGCCGGCCGTGCCGGTGCAGGTCGAATGCGGTGTCGCATCGCCCCCCGGCTGCCGTGAGCCTGCCGTGCCACCTGCACTGCTGACCTGGGAGCAGAAGATGAAGGGCGAGATCGATGAAGCCGAGGCACTGCGCCTGCGTGCCGTCGAGGCCATGTCGGCCCTGCCTGCCAAGCAGCGCATCAAGGAAGGCAGCAAGACCATGACGACCGAGCAGGTCTTCAGCACCAGCCAGGCGCCCGCCACGCGCGCCATGCCGGTGCTCGATTCGGTCTCGCTCGATCTGCCCTGGGCCGCCAAGTCGCGCCAGGAGCACAAGGATGCGATGGTCGCCATCAAGGACATCGCCACGATGATGGCCGACAACCGCGGCGGCGCGACGATCTATGTGACCGTCTCGCCGCGCGATCTGCGCGCCAAGAAGGTCAACACCAACTCCGGCACCGCGCCCACCGAGGCCGGCAACCCGGTCGAGGTCAAGAAATCGGCCGACAAGAATGTGCCCGCCGGTGTCGAGCACTTCGTGATCCAGGCCAAGCCCTGGCCCAGCCGCATCGACTGAGCAGGCGGCCCATCCCTCCATCTCCGCCATGAACGCGCCTGCGCGGGCCATGGCGGAGCAGCTATACGGTAAAAACGACGAAGGAATCGCAGATGTCTTCTCCCCAATCGATGTTGAAGTCCATTGACTTTGGCCAACTGATGCGAGCGGCCGAGGGGCTGACCCAATGGCGTGTGCTCGGCTTGTCGTTCCTGACCTGGCTGGCCGGAGGGCTGGTGATGGTGGGCGGCCAGATGCTGGCAACCCGTGCGGGCAGCATGCTGCTGGCGCTGCTGTTCCTGGTCATCGCCTCGGTGGTGTTCTCGGCCGGCATGTCGGCCGTCGGTATCCTGCTGCAGGACAAGGCCAAGGACGTGGAGCAGCGCAGCGTCGCCGCCGCGATCCGGGCGGGCCTGCTGTGTGTGCCGCGCTTTATCCTGTTTGGTCTGCTGGTACTGGCTGTGGTGCTGGGCCTGTGCCTGGTGGCGGCCATTGTGTATTTCGTCTGCAAGATCCCGTTCATCGGACCGATCCTGCTGTTCTTTGCCCACCCGGTGATGGTGATCGCCGCCTCGGTGTTCTTCATCGCGCTGTACTGGGTGGCCGCGCCGCTGCTCGCGCCCGCGATCTGGGATGGCCGCTCGCTGCGCCGCGCAGTATCGCTGGTGGTGGCCGTCGTGCGCACGCGCCTGGTGCCACTGGTGCTGATGCTGCTGGCGCTCTACATCGTCATCACCGTGATCACCCTGGTGGTGTTCACCGGCTTCATCCCCGGCTTTGCCTACATGACGGCCATTGCCAGCGGCGTGATTGGCCCGAGCATGATGGCCTCGATGGGCGGCATGGGCAACTCCGCCGCCTTTGGCGCGATGGCCAGCAGCGGCCATATGCTGGCCGGCACCCTGTCGACCGTGATCCTGTTTGCGGTGCTGATGGCGCTGACCATGCAGGTGATGATCATGGGCGTGAACATCATCTACCTGATGGTCACCGACGGTCTTGATGAGCAGGGCACCGAAGAGAGCCTGCAGGCCGGCATTGACCTGGCGCGCGAAAAGGCCCGCCAGGCCCAGGGCATGGCCCGTGAAGCGGCCGACAAGGTGCGCCATGCCGCGCATATGGATGGCCATGGCCACCAGGGTGCTGCGGCGCGTGGCCCGGCAGCGCCTGTGGCGCCAGTGACGCCTTCCGCACCGGTGGCACCGCACCACGATATCTTTGCCCCGGCACCTGCGCCGGTCGCATCTGCTGCGCCCGTGGCGCCAGTCCCTGCACCGGTGGCCGCGCCGGTACCCGCGCCTGC
>NZ_APCR01000564.1:0-839 GCF_000410635.1 Comamonas sp. B-9 | reverse complement strand
TTGCCCAGCGCCGGGCCGGTGAGCTGCTTGGGCGAGCGCAGCGTTTCCATGCGCGCCGTCGTTGCCCAGGGGCCTTCAAAGCCCGCCGGCGACTGGTCAAAGATCTCGGCCGGCACGCCCATGAAGCGCAGCGCCGCGCATGCGGCCAGGCCCGACATGCCGCCGCCGATGATGGCCACGGGCAGCACCGGCTCTCCCTCCAGCGCGGTTTCGGGCAGCCAGTCCTTGGCGGGCAGGTCCAGCCAGGCCAGGTCCTGGCGCACCCGGGCTTCGAGTGCGGCCAGCCCCTGGGGCGGCAGTAAGCGTTCGTCGTTCATGCGTGGCTCTCTCAAAATTCTGGTGTGCCCGCAGCGGGCCGCTGGCCCTCGGGCAGCATTTCTTCCAGCAGCGCGGCGTGGGCGCGTGCGTCATGCAGTACAAAGCCAGGCAGCAGCGCCTGCGCCACCTCGGTCAAGGCCTGGCACAGCGCATCCATCGCTGGCGTGCAAGGCGTGGCCTGCTGGCTGACCACGCCAAACAAAAAGGGGATCTCGGTATCGAGCGGGCGCACCACCACACCTTGCAAGGGCAGGCCCAGCGCCGTCACCGGCTCCAGCACCGACACGCCCAGGCCGGCGCGCACGGCGGCCATCGCATTGACCGAAGCATTGGTTTCCATGAACTGGGTCTCGCCCGGCTGCGCACCCGGGCGGGCGGCGGCAAAGGCCTCATCGAGGCGGCCGCGCAAGCGGTAGGGGTTGGCCATGGTGATGATGCGGCGCTCGGCGAGTGCCAGCAGCGGCACCACCTCGAGCGCAGCCAGCGGGTCCGCTTCGGGCAGCACTGCGACGCAGGGCGCG
>NZ_KE148630.1:3105-25282 GCF_000410635.1 Comamonas sp. B-9 | reverse complement strand
GTGCGCGGCACCAGTGCAGCGCCCAGGCCCATCGCGACCCAGTCGCACAGGGCTTCGAGGTGCGGCGCCAGTGCGCGGTAGCGCAGCGCCACGCCCGCCTGCAGCGCCTGCGCGGCCATCAGCTGGTGCAGCGCATGCTGGGGCAGCAGGCCCAAGAGCGCAATGTCCTTGAGGTGGTGCAGCTGCACATCCTGGGGCAGGGCGGCCAAAAGGCGCGTCGTGCCCAGCAGCACCAGCGGGTCATCGCGCCAGACCTGGGTGTGCAGGCTGCCTGCAGGTACGGCGTTGGAGAGCACGCCCATATCAGCTTCGCCTGCCACCAGCGCGCGGGCAATCGCATCGCTGGTGCATTCGCGCAGCTCCAGGCGCAGCTGCGGGTTGGCCTGCATAAAGGCGCCCAGCGGCGCAATCAGGTGCTCGCTGATCGCCGAGGTATTGGCCAGCAGCTCGATGCGCGTGCCCAGGCCCTGGCCAAAGGCCTGCATGTCGCCAGCGAGCTGCTCCATCTGCAGCAGCATGCGGCGCGCATGGGGCAGCAGCACGGCCCCCGCCTCGGTCGCTGTCACCCCGCGCTTGCTGCGGTGGAGCAAGGGCGCGCCCAGCACCGTCTCCATGCCGCGAATGCGTTCGCTGGCCGATGCCAAGGTGATATGGCAGCGTTCTGCCCCCTGGGTGATGGTACCGGACTCCAGCGTATGGACAAAAAGGCGCAGGTCTTGCAGGTCAAAGCGCATGGCGGGCGGGAAGTGGTGTCGTGGGGAATGCGCCATGGTAGCGGTCTGCCGCGATGCTGGCTATGGATTTTCCGTAGGGATGATTCGGAAGGCATCACCGTTGAAGGGATCGAACCGCATTCCTATGGAAAAGAAGAATACTTTGGCCTTGGTATGCATCGAATGGCAGGAGAGCGCGCAGTGCATGCAGCTGGCGACCGCTAACCCCGCTGCGCTGGGGTATGCTACGGCGCATGGCTACTTCGTCTTCTGAAAGCAGTGTTGCCGGCACGGCAGCGTTTTCCAAGTTCATGCGCGTGCTGCAGCTGGTGGCAGATGGCAGCGAGCCGCTGGGCATTGCCGAGATGGCCAAGGCAACGGGTTTTCCGCGCCCGACGGTGCACCGCATTGTGGCGGCGCTGCAGGCCGAGCGCATGCTGGTGGAAGTGGGGAGCACGCGCTGCTGGACCCTGGGCCCGCGCCTGGTACAACTGGCCAGCCGCAGCTGGAGCCGCTCGGGCCTGCGCATGGCAGCGACCCAGGCGTTGCGTGATCTGCGCGATGCCACGCAGGAGACCATCCATTTCGCCGTGCCCTCGGGCCACAGCATGGTCTATATCGAAAAGTTGGAGAGCGACAGCGCCGTGCAGATGTCATCGCGCATCGGCACCAGCGTGAACCTCTACTCCACCGCCGTGGGCAAGGCCTACCTGGCCGCGCTGCCGCCCGGCGATGCCAGTGCGCTGATGGCCGAGCTGAGCTATGCGCCGCTGACGGCGCAGACGGTGGGCGATGCGCAGGCGCTGCAGCAGCAGGTGGACGCGGTGCGCCAACGCGGCTGGTCCACCGATGCGCAAGAGAATGAAGAGGGCATTTACTGCTTTGGCGCAGCGGTGCTGGGGCCGGACGGCAGCCCCGTGGCCGCCATCAGCGTCAGCACCTTGCTGTTCCGCCAGCGCGAAGATGTGCAGGCCGCCTATATCCAGCCGCTGCTGCGCACCTGCCGCGCGATTGCCCAGCAGCTGGCGCAAAACCCCAATCTGGTGCATGGCTGATAGTTTGTGCGCAGGGCTGGCGCACTCCGCACCAACTACCGCTTTAGAGCATCACATTTGAATTGGTGATTTTTTTGACCGGCCGGATGGCGCTGTTGTCCGGCTGGATGGATGCGGCCGTGTCACCGCTGTCCCAGTGCGGGTCGTCGATGCTGTCAAAGGCCTGGCGCAGCTTGTCGCCCCAGGTGTTGCGCACCATGCGGAAGTACTCGTTGAACTCGTCGATGCAGGCGATGTTGTCGCAGGCGAGCTGGTCGGTTTCGTAGACCACCAGGTCCAGCGGCAGGCCCACCGACAGGTTGGATTTGAGCGTGCTGTCCATCGAGACCAGCGCGCATTTGGCCGCTTCATTGAGGGGGGTCTTGGGCGTCAGCACGCGGTCGAGCACAGGCTTTCCATACTTGGCCTCGCCAATCTGGAAGTAGGGTGTCTCGGCCGTGGCCTCGATAAAGTTGCCGGCCGAGTAGACCTGAAAGAGGCGCGGGCTCTCGCCAGCGATCTGGCCGCCAAACACCAGGCTGCAGTTGAAGTCCACGCCGGCGCGCTCGAGCGCCTTGCCATCGCGCTCCTGGATATGGCGCACGGCAGCTCCCAGCACGCGGGTGGCATCGAACATGCTCTTGGCGTTCCAGATGGTGATGGGCGGGCCGCCGTTCTCGTCTTCGAGCTGCTGGGTCTGCAAAATCTCGCGCACCGATTGCGAGATCGACAGATTGCCGGCAGACAGCAGCACCATGAAGCGCTCGCCGCGCTTCTCATACACCATCATCTTGCGGAAGGTGCTGATATGGTCGAGGCCCGCATTGGTGCGGGAGTCGGAGAGGAACACCAGGCCGGCGTTCAGCTTGATGGCTACACAATAGGTCATGACTTGTCAGCGAGTCGCTTGAGTGAATACAGTAGATCGAGGGCGTCGCGCGGTGTCAACGTATCGGGTTGCAGCTCGCGCAATTGCGCCTCGACGGCGCTGGGAGTGGGGGTCTCGGCCGAGGCCGGCTGGGCAAACAGGTCCACCTGGGAGTCGCCCGCCTGCTGGCGCGCTTCCAGCGCAGCCAGTGCATGGCGGGCATGGCTGAGCACGGGCGCGGGCATGCCGGCGAGCTTGGCCACCTGCACGCCATAGCTGCGGCTGGCCGGGCCCGGTTGCAGTTCATGCAAAAACACAATGTCGCTGCCCGCCTCGGTCGCGGCCACATGCATGTTGATCGCATGTTTGGCCTTGGCCGGCAGCTCGGTCAGCTCAAAGTAATGGGTGGCGAACAAGGCCAGGGCCTTGGTCTTGTCATGCAGCTGCGTGGCAATGCCGCTGGCCAGTGCCAGGCCGTCAAAGGTGCTGGTGCCCCGGCCGATCTCGTCCATCAGCACCAGGCTGTTGGGCGTGGCGCTGTGCAGGATCTGCGCGGCCTCGGTCATCTCCAGCATGAAGGTGGATTGGGCGTTGGCCAGGTCATCGGCCGCGCCGATGCGGGTGTGGATCGCGTCGATGGGCCCGAGCAGGCAGCGCGTGGCCGGCACATAGCTGCCCATGCTGGCCAGCAGCGCAATCAGTGCCACCTGGCGCATATAGGTCGATTTACCGCCCATATTGGGTCCGGTGATGATCTGCAGGCGCTGCAGGCTCGACAGCCGCGTGTTGTTAGCGATGAAGGACGCATTGGAGGTCTCGGCCAGGCGCGCTTCCACGACCGGGTGGCGGCCGGCATCGATGTCGATGCAGGGCTCGGGCACAAACTGCGGCGCGCACCAGTTCAGGGTCAATGAGCGCTCGGCGAGCGCGCACAGCGCATCGAGCGAGGCAATCGCCTGGCCCACGCGGGTGAGGGCGCTGACATGCGGCTGCAGCTGGTCGAGCACCTGCTCGTACAGCCATTTCTCGCGCTGCAGCGCGCGCTCCTGGGCCGACAGCGCCTTGTCCTCGAAGGTCTTGAGCTCGGGTGTGATAAAGCGCTCGGCATTCTTCAAGGTCTGGCGGCGGCGGTAGTCGTCGGGCACCTTGTCCTTGTGGCTGCTGGTGACCTCGATATAGAAGCCATGCACCTTGTTGAACTGCACGCGCAGGTTGCTGATGCCGGTGCGCGCTTTTTCGCGCGTCTCCAGGTCCAGCAAAAAGGCGTCGCAATTGGTCTGGATCGCGCGCAGCTCGTCCAGCTCGGTATCAAAACCGTTCGCAATCACGCCGCCATCGCGCACCAGCGCGGCCGGTTCGGGGTCGATCGCACGGATCAGCAGCTCCATCGCCTCCAGCGGCGGCTGCAGCGCTTCAAAAATCTCGCCCAGCAAAGGCGCAGGTGCGGCGGCATTGCGCGCCAGCTGCTGCGCTTTTTGCAAGGTCAAACCCAGTGCGACGAGCTCACGCGGGCGCACCTGGCGCAGGGCGATGCGGGCGGTGATGCGCTCCACATCGGAGACGCCCTTGAGCTCGGTGCGCAGAATCTGCCAGGGTGCGGCCGACAGCGTATCGCTGTCGCCGCGCAGCACGGCGATGGCGCCCAGGCGCGCGCGCGCATCGCTGCGATCGCGGCTGGGCTCGAGCAACCAGCTCTTGAGCAAGCGGCTGCCCATGCCCGTCTGGCAAGTATCGATCAGCGAGAACAAGGTCGGGCCGTCCTCGCCGCGCAAGGTCTTGACCAGCTCCAGATTGCGCCGCGTGGTCGCCGGCAGGTCGATCAGCGCATCGTCGCGCACCACATGGATGCTCTGCACATGGGGCAGGTTGCGGCCCTGGGTGTGCTCGGCATAGGTCAGCAGCGCGCCAGCGGCCGCATGGGCGGCATACAGGGTCTGCGCGTTCCAGGCCTGCAGGCTGGCCGCGCCCAGTTGCTCCAGCAGCTTGCGCTCGCCCAGCTTTTCATCAAACTGCCAGTCGGGGCGCAGTGCCAGCGGGCAGGTCAGCACGCCGCTGCTGCGCAGCTGGTAGAGCGATTGCTCAAAGCGCTGCGAGGCACCGGCGCTGTAGGCCACTTCGCTGGGTGCGATGCGCGCAATCCAGGCGGGCAGCTCTTCATGCGTGCACTCGGCCAGAAAAATCTTGCCCTGGGTGACGCTGAGCCAGGCCAGGCCACAGCGGGCGCGCTGGGCCTGGTGCACCACCAGCAGCATGGCCTCGGCCTTGTCGCTCATCAACTCGCTGTCGGTCACCGTGCCGGGGGTGACCACGCGCACCACCTTGCGCTCGACGGGGCCCTTGCTGGCCCCCACTTCGCCCACCTGCTCGCAAATCGCCACCGATTCGCCGAGCTTGAGCAAGCGCCCCAGGTAGTTCTCCAGCGCATGGAAGGGTACGCCCGCCATCGGAATCGGCTGGCCGGCCGACTGGCCGCGCTGGGTCAAGGTGATATTGAGCAGCTGCGCGGCCTTCTCGGCATCGCCATAGAACAGCTCGTAAAAATCCCCCATGCGGTAGAACAGCAAGGTGTTGGGGTGGTCAACTTTGGCAGCATGGTACTGCTGCATCATTGGGGTATGCGATGAAAAATCGGCTTTTGTCAGCGTTGGATTTTCCATTGGGTTTGAACTCATCTATTGGTATGGGTTGGTATGCATCCAACTTGGCATGGCATGGGTGATGGGGTTGGCGCCGGGCCCATAAAGGCGGGCACAACCGGCGGGGCACCAGGGGGCAGGGTGGCTGCGCCTGTGTGCGTCTGGCCGCTATGCGCATCATACAAGGCTGGCTGGGGGGCCATCGGCCTGGGTGGGGTGTGCATATTAACGCAATTGGCCCATCAAGTTGGCGGCCACTCGCATGCAGCGCAAGGAAATATCTGGCAGATCCGCCCTGCAAGGAGTTCTCGGCGCGGGTAGGCACCGCAGCGGCAAGCGCCGCTATCTTTGAAGAGATTTAACACCCCGATGCGAATGTAAAGCCCATCGCAGCGCCTTGAAAATCTCGGTAAAGCTGGCCGTTTCCTACCGCCTCGCCCTCAGGCTTGCGCCATCATGGGCTGCAAGCAAGGCGTTTCTGCCTTGTACTCTACAAGGATAGGAGGTCCTCAATGACAAACGCAACGACAACATGGATGAGCCGTATCGCCGCCGCTGCACTGGTGGCTACGATGGGGGCTGGCGCCGTCGGCGTGCAAGCGCAACCGCGCCCGCCGCAGGATGTGCAGCGCCATGACGACCGGGGCCATGCGCAGCCCGATCGCCGCCATGATTCGCACCGGCCCGATGTGCGCAACCACCGGGGCGCGGGGCCGGACCACCGCTGGGTCAAGGGCTCGCGCGTGCCGCCCCAGTACCGGGCGCATGGCTATGTGGTCAATGACTGGCGCGGCCACCGCCTGAGCTCGCCCCCGCGCGGCTACCACTGGATCCAGAATGGCGGTGACTACCTGCTGGTGGCCATTGCTTCTGGCGTGATCGCCCAGATCGTGTTTGGCAACTGATAGACCGTCGGTTTTCTGATCGGCCAAAGACAAAGCCCACAGGCATGGCCTGTGGGCTTTGTCGTAGTGGAGCGCGGAGATTTACTCGGCCTGCTCGGCGTCGGGCTCGGCCGGGGTGTCTGTAGCGGGCTCGGCGCCGTCGTCGTTCAGCGCCTGGCGCACGGCAGCCTTGTCGCCCGCGCTGGCAAACTTGCTGTACTTGGCCAGGATAGGCACCAGCTGGCCGTAGATGCGGGGCGTGCCGGCCAGCACTTCGCGCTGCTCCAGAAAGTCGGCTTCGCCGGTGAAGTTGCCGACCAGGCCACCGGCCTCGGTCACCAGCAGCGAGCCTGCTGCCACATCCCAGATGCTCAGGCCCGTTTCAAAGAAACCATCGCTGAAGCCGGCGGCCACATAGGCCAGGTCCAGTGCCGCTGCGCCGGGGCGGCGCACGCCGCTGGTGCGCTGCATCACATCGCCCAGCATGGCCATGTACTGCTTGAAGTTGTCGCCCGGACGGAAGGGGAAGCCGGTGGTGATCAGGGTGTCGCGCAGCTGGGTGCGCTTGGACACGCGGATGCGGCGCTCATTGAGGAAGGCGCCACGGCCACGGGTGGCGGTGAACAGGTCGTTGCGGGTGGGGTCGTACACCACCGCTTGCTCGACGCGGCCGTTCACGGCCAGCGCGATGCTGACGCAGTAGACGGGGAAGCCGTGGATGAAGTTGGTGGTGCCGTCCAGCGGATCGATGATCCAGATGTGGTTGGAGCGGGGGTTGCCGTATTCGTTGCCCGATTCTTCGGCGAGGATGCCGTGGTCCGGGTAGGCGGTCAGCAAGGTCTCGATGATCGCTTGCTCGGAGGCCTGGTCCACTTCGGTCACAAAGTCGTTCACCTGTTTGGTCGATACCCGCACCGATTCCACGTCAAGCGCGGCACGGTTGATGATGGCGCCAGCAGCGCGAGCGGCCTTGATGGCCATGTTGAGCATGGGGTGCAGGGAGGAGGACGACATAAATTGTGTGGGCGTAAGTGGGGCAGCAAAAACGCTGCGAAACGCTGGGGCAAGAGCGGCTTGTAGATCGCGGCCGGCGATGCGGCAGCGACAATAGGGGCTAGATTGTACCTGCGGTCGATTTTTTTCGCTGGTGCATGTCCATTTTTGCTCGACCTGTCTATGAAAACCCGTTTTGTTCTGATCGAAACCAGCCACGCCGGCAATGTGGGCGCCGCCGCCCGCGCCATCAAGACCATGGGTTTCGATGACCTGGTGCTGGTGCGCCCGCGCTGGAGCAATGTGCTGCGCAAGGAAGAAACCATCCAGCGCGCTAGCGGCGCACTGGATGTGCTGGCCAACTGCCGCATTGTCGCCACCGTGGAGGAAGCGCTCGATGGCATGAGCCACCTCTGCGCCACGGCAATGACCCCGCGTGACTTTGGCCCGCCCGCGCGCACGCCGCGCGAGCATTTTGCGCTGCTGCTGCAGGGCGCGCTGGCGGCCCAGCCGGGGCCGGTTCCGCTGGAGGAAGACAGCAGCCCCGCAGCCAGCGACGCCGCAGCCGCCAACCCCAGCGGCGAGAGCGGCGTGGCCTTTTTGTTTGGCTGCGAGCGCTATGGCATGGCCAATGAGGATGTGTACCGCTGCCATGTGGCGCTGTCGATTCCGACCAATCCGGATTTTGGCTCGCTGAACCTGGCCTCGGCCGTGCAGGTGGTGGCCTATGACTGGCGCCAGGCGCTGGGCGGCTATGGGGTGAGCGATGTGGCGGCGCGGGGCGAGCGGGCCGATGCGCAGCAGGTGGCGGGCATGCTGGCGCACTGGCAGCAGGCGCTGGCCGAGATCGGCTTTCTGGACCTGGATGCGCCCAAGAAGCTGATGCCCCGGCTCAACCAGATGTTCAACCGCGCGCAACTGACCCAGGAGGAAATCCATATCCTCAGAGGTGTTGCCAAGGCCATGCTGCGTACGGCCGAGGCCACAAAACGCTAGACTGGCGGGCCCTCGAATACTTATATAACCATTGTTTCCATGCTTGACCGCCTGCGTTCCGATATTCAGTGCATCCTCGACCGCGATCCTGCTGCCCGCAGCCGTTGGGAGGTTGTCACCTGTTATCCCGGTCTGCATGCGATCTGGATGCAGCGCCCTGCGCACTGGTGCTGGAACCATGGATTCAAATGGACCGGCCGTTTCATCTCACACATGGCCCGCTGGCTGACCGGCATCGAGATCCACCCCGGCGCGCAGATTGGCCGCAATGTCTTTATTGACCACGGCATGGGTGTCGTGATCGGTGAGACTGCCGTCGTCGGCGATGGCTGCACCATCTACCACGGCGTCACCCTGGGCGGCACCACGCTCTACAAGGGCGCCAAGCGCCATCCCACCTTGGGCAAGAACGTGGTGGTGGCTGCGGGTGCCAAGGTGCTGGGCGGTTTTGAAGTGGGTGATGGCGCCAAGATCGGCAGCAATGCCGTGGTCATCAAGCCCGTGCCTGCCGGCGCCACGGCCGTGGGCATTCCCGCCCGCATCATTGCCTCGCGCCAAGGCGCCAGTGCCGATGTGACCGAGGCCCAGCCCGAGCAGAAGTTCGCCGCCTACGGCGTGACGCAGGAAGACGACCCGCTGTCCAAGGCCATGCGCGGCATCATCGACAGTGCGGCCGGCCATGAGCAGCAAATCACCATGCTCTGGGCTGCGATCGAGAAGCTGTCGGTGCAAAGCAAGCTGGGCGATTGCGTGCCTTGCGATGCGCAGCGCGAAGCCGAGTTCGAAGCCCAGAAGCTGAGCGACCTGGTCGGCAAGTAAGCTGTCGCCGGTCGTTGGCCCGGTTAGCCCAGCTTGCGCACCATCGCGGCACTGGGCGCCAGCACCTGGCCATCGGCGGTCTGCGGCTGCATGCGCGCCACCGGCTGGCCGCTGGCTTTTTCCACCAGGCTTGAATGCGCCTCGCCCGGCGCAAACAGCTGGTCCTCGCCCCATTGGCGCAGCGCCACCACCACCGGGAACAGGCCCAGGCCCTTGGCCGTCAGCGCATATTCCTGGTAGGCACTGCCGTCCGATGCGGGCTGCGTCTGCAGCACGCCCGCATCCACCAGCTTGCGCAGCCGGTCGCTCAGGATATTGCGTGCCATGCCCAGGTTGCGCTGCAAATCGCCAAAGCGCTGCACGCCGTCAAAGGCATCCCGCACGATCAGCAGCGACCAGCGGTCGCCAATGGCATCCAAGGCGCGCGCAACGGGGCAGGGCTGGTGCTGGGTCATGCGGTGTTCTCCAAGTTTTTCCAATCGAGTTGCATTTTAAAACTGGAATGCCTAGAATTCATCTGGTTTTAAATTAAAACTAGATTGGTGATGACTCGATGACATCCTCTTCCTGTGTCGATATTCCGGGCCGGCAGGTCCAGCGTCCTGCTGTGCCATCAGGCTTGGTGGGGCTGTTTGCCGTGGCCGCTGGCGCCAGCGTGGCCAATGTCTACTACGCCCAGCCGCTGCTCGATGCGGTGGCGCTGGACCTGGGCATACCGCTGGCCGCCGTCGGCGGCGTGATCACCGCCACGCAACTGGGATCAGCGCTTGCCTTGCTGCTGCTGGTGCCCTTGGGCGACCGGGTCAACCGGCGGCCCTTGATGGCCTGGCAGGTGCTGGCCCTGGTGTTGGCGCTGCTGGCAGTAGCCTTGGCGCCGTCTGCGCCCTGGTTGATGGCGGCGATGCTGGCGGTGGGCTTGCTCGGCACGGCGATGACCCAGGGCTTGATCGCCTACGCCGCCAGCGCGGCACCACCCGATGCCCAGGGCCGGGTCGTGGGGGGCGCGCAGAGCGGGGTCTTTATCGGCCTGCTGCTGGCGCGGGTGTTGGCGGGGGCTGTGGGCGATGCCTGGGGCTGGCGCAGCGTCTATATGGCCTCGGCAGCACTGATGCTGGCGATGGCCTTGCCGCTGTGGTGGTGGCTGCCGGTGCTGGCGCATCGGCCATCCAGCCTAGGCTATCGCCAGCTGGTGGCATCGATGGGCCGCCTGCTGCGGCGCGACCGGGTCCTGCAGGTGCGCGGAGTGCTGGCGCTATTGATGTTTGCCGCGTTCAGCATCTTCTGGAGCAGCCTGGTGCTGCCGCTGCGCACCGCGCCTTTTGGTTTTTCGCACAGCGCCATCGGTCTGTTTGGCCTGGTGGGCGCTGCTGGGGCCTTGGCAGCCACCGTGGCGGGGCGTTGGGTGGACAGGGGCCAGGCACAGCGCGCATCGCTGTGGGCCTTGCTGGCGCTGCTGCTGGCCTGGTTGCCTTTGGCCGGTTTGGGCGGGCTGCCCGATCCGCGCTGGGCGATAGCGGCCCTGGTACTGGGCATTGTGCTGCTGGACCTGGGTGGCCAGGCCTTGCATGTCAGCAACCAGGGCCTGATCTTTGCGCGCAGCAGCGATGCGCATAGCAGGGTGGTGGCCGTCTACATGCTGTTCTATGCAGTAGGCAGCGGCCTGGGCGCCATCAGCGCCACCAGCGTCTATGCCTATGCGGGTTGGCTGGGTGTGTGCGCACTGGGTGCGGTGGTCAGTGGCGCCGCGCTGCTGTTCTGGTGGGCCACGCACGACTGGATGCGTGCGGATCCTGCGCGCTCCGCTGCGAACGCTTAGGCTGCGGCAGGTTGTGCCTGGCCCAAGGCGGCCAGCACCGCAGGTGCAATGCGCCGGTGCATGGGCGCCACCGGCAGCATGTACAGATGGCCGAGCAGGTTGCGGACATGCACCACCGTCGTGATGGTGATGGCGACCTGGTCCTGGCGGCCGGCGACAGGCGCGCGGTGGACGCTGAGCACCACGTTCAAATGCTTGTCGCTGTCGCCGATCAGCGCCTCCGCTGCGCTGTTCTCCAGCACCGTAAAAACGCCCACGCGCTCGCCCGGCTGGTAGGCGCTGGCAGGCCGCTGCGGGTCGATCTGGGAGAGGGTGCCCAGGTTCTTGAGCCCAACCAGTTGGCCCACCCGGTTGCGGGCCTGCATGCACCACTCAATCCAGCGCGGCGTGCGCGCGACGGCGGCCAGAAAATAGGCCAGCGCCGGCTCGCCGGTCTGCGTGGTGTGGATGCACCAGGCATCCTGAAAATGCGCGCCGGCCAGGCGCTCGGCGATGCGGCTGCCCGCAGGCGGCCGGGTCTCTTGCGGTTGGGTGGGCATGGTGGGGACCAGCGTTTAGGTGCCAGCAGCAGCGAGCCGGGCGCTGGCAGCGCGCAGCCATTGGTCCAGCGCACCCGGCGCATCGCAGGCAATCGCCTGGCGGGCGGGCATGCTGCGCAGCCAGGTGATCTGGCGCTTGGCCAGCTGGCGCGTGGCGGCAATGCCTTGCTCGCGCATCTCGGCCCACAATGCGGGCGGCACGTCGCTTTCGGTCTGCACGGCAATGCCTTGCTGGGCGCAGCGGTCGAGCATCTCCCACATCTGGCGGTAGCCCACGCAGCGCATCGATGGCAGGTTCAGCTGCAAATCGCCGCGCGCGCGCAGCTGCTGCACTTCGGCCAAGAATCCCTGGGCCAGCATCTGGTCGTAGCGCAGCGCAATGCGCGCATGCAGCCAGGCGCGGTCGCTGGGCTCCAGGCTGAAAAGCTGAAAACTGGGCGCCAGCTGCAGCAGTGGCGACGGCCGCTTTTGCTGCGCATGGAAGTGCGACAGCGGCTGGCCGCTGATGCGCCAGACCTCCAGTGCGCGCTGCACCCGCTGGCTGTCGCCCGGCGCCAGACGCTGCGCGGTCACCGGGTCAACCTGGGCCAGCAGCCCATGCATATGGGGCCAGCCATGGAGGGCGGCCTCGGCATCGAGCTCGGCGCGCACCGCCGGGTCGGCCGCAGGCATATCGTCCATGCCATCCATTAGCGCCTTGAAGTACAGCATGGTGCCGCCCACCAGCAAGCTGATGCCGCCCCGCGCATGGATTTGCGCGACCAGCGCCAGCGCATCGCGCACAAACTCGGCCGCGCTGTAGGCGTCCAGCGGGTCGCGGATATCGAGCAGGTGGTGGACAATACCGGCCTGCTCCTGCACGCTGGGTTTGGCCGAGCCAATGTCCATGCCCCGGTAGATGAGGGCCGAGTCCACACTGATGATCTCGACGGGCCGCGCCGCGCCCAGTTGCTGCGCCAGCGCAATGGCAGCGCCGGTCTTGCCGGAGGCGGTGGGGCCTGCCAGGCCCAGGCAGAGGGGAGAGCTTGCGGCGGATGGCACGGTGAAGAAGCGGTGAGCTGGCCACGCAGGGCCCCATGCAGGCATGGGGGCTGGCGCAGACAGCTATCAATACAGGAGTGATGACTGCCCGCCAGTGTAGGGCCAAAGCGATGCCAACAGGCTTGGCGGGAGTTTTCGATACAGGCCTGAAGCAAGTTTTACAGGGTGGCGAGGTAAATGGGCTGGCGCGCGTGACGCCGTGCCTCTTCTTCACTGGCCGGCTCGTCCGGGCCCACGCAGACCACCAGCAGCATGCCGGGCAGGTCGATATCGGCATACAGCGCGCGGCGCAGCTCGCTGCGTTGTTCTTCATTCAGCCGAGGTGCTTGCACCAGCAGCAGATGGATGCGCAGCTCGGGCATGCGCGAGTCTGGCTTGCTGAGCAGCCAGGCCTGGCTGATGGGCTTGAACAACGCCAGCTCGCCGCGCAGATCGGCCAGCTCGAACGCGCTCAGGTCGTTCACGCGCGTGCCCTGGAACACAGGGGCTTGCTGCAAGCTGTCGAAAAAGCTTTGCTGCTGCAGCTCGGCCTCGCGGGCGCGGTCACGCCAGAGGCGCATGGCGCCAGCGTCGTAGCTGCTTTGCTTGGCCTGGGCTTCCAGCAAGCCCACCATTGCCCGCGTGGCATAGGGACGGTAGCTGGGGGCGGTCTGCCACAGCGCCTCCAGGCATTTGTGCTGCAAGGCAGTATCGCTGGTGGGCAGGCAGGCGGCCAGTCCGGCCAGCGCGCCGGGGTGCTGCGCATCACGGGCCAGCACCTGCTCGTAGAGCTGGCGCACGGGGGCCTGGCGGTCCAGCATGCGCTCAATGCGCGCGCGCTCGATCAGCTCTGCATTGCTGGAGTGGGCCGCATTGGCACGCAGCTGCTGGGCGTGCAGCTGCCAGCGCGCCATGCGTGCATGGTGCTGCTTCCAGGTGCTGGCATTGTCCTTGCACCAGCGGGCGTCGAATTGCTGCATCCATTCCGCAGCCTTGGGGCCCAGCAGGCTGACGGCGCCTTTGGTGGACCAGCTGGGCAGGCCAGGGCGCTCGCCACTGATGGCCTCCACCCGGTCGCGCAAGGCCGGGTGGGTGTCGTCCACATCGCTGATCCGCGCGAGCGCCTGGCGCAGGGCCTGTTGCGCGAATGCCGGCTCGGGCTTGAGGCGCAGCATGGCCTGCATGGCACTGAACGGCCCCTGGGGCAGCGGGTGCTGGGCTGCGCTGCGCCAGTGCTGGCCCCAGAAGGCATCGCTCAGCCAGGCGGCCTTGATCTCCAGCTCGGTCAATGTGGCAGCGGCAACGTCGGCCCCCAGCAGCTTCGCAGCGATGCGGTCGGCCTCGTACTCGTCCTGCCGGGCCATCGCAAAGGTCTTGGCCGCAAAGCGCGGAAAGTACCAGTTCAGGAACGAGCGGGTGGCTGCGGCCATCGGGCTGTCATCCTCGCGCATGCTGTAGTAGAGCTTGAGCCAGGCGCGGCGCGAGCGGTACACCCAGGCGCTGAGGCGGTTGTGGTTCTCGCGCAGATGGCCGTATTCATGGGCCAGCACGGCCATCACCCTGGCCTTGTCGAGCGCCATCAGCAGCGGCAGGCCAATCATCAGGTAGTTGACCGAGCCGCCCAGCATGCCAAAGCGGGGCCGCTGCCAGATGGCGGCGTTGAAATCATCTTGCAGGTAGACGGTATCGATGGCCGGACCCTTGACCTTGCGGCGGATGCGATCGAGCGCCTTGAACAGCTCCGGAGCGTCGGCCTCGGTGATCGCAATGCCCTCGGGCTCGTCGGCCGGGCCCGTCCACAGCGCCTTGAAGCTGGTCCACAGCAGGCCCAGCGCAAACACCAGCGCCAGCACATAGCCGCCGCGAAACTGGCCGCGCACAGCCTGGGTCACGACAAATGCGAGGATGGCCAGACTCAGGACCAGGCAGCCCACCACCCAGAAGTAGCCCAGCAGCGCAAACTGGATGACGCTGCGCCGGTAGGCCGCGCTGTCATTGGCACTTTCGATCTCGCTCTCGCGCACCAGATGGATAAAGTCCGCTTGCTCCATGGCCCGCCCCTCATACCTTGTCGTTGTGGTTGTCGTTGTGATGTTCTGGCGCGCAGCAAAAAGCCCCCAGCGCGCTGAACGCTGGGGGCATTGTGCAGTGGGTGCTGACCGGGCGCTATGCCCGGGCGTTTTTACAACACGCCTTGGGCCAGCATGGCGTCGGCCACCTTCACAAAGCCGGCGATGTTGGCGCCGTCGATGTAGCTCATCGAGCCGTCTTCCCGCTGGCCGTACTTGACGCAGGCTGCGTGGATGCCTTCCATGATTTCAAAGAGGCGCTGGTCGACTTCGGCAGCGGGCCAGCTCAGGCGCAGCGCGTTCTGGCTCATCTCCAGGCCGGAGGTGGCGACGCCGCCGGCGTTCGATGCCTTGCCCGGCGCGTAGAGCACGCCGGCCTTTTCAAAGGCCTTGGCCGCTTCGATGGTGCAAGGCATGTTGGCGCCTTCGGCCACGCAGAGCACGCCGTTCTTGATCAGGGTCTGGGCATCGGCCAGTTCCAGCTCATTCTGGGTGGCGCAGGGCAGGGCCACGTCGGCCTTGATGAACCAGGGGGTCTGGCCTTCGTAGTACTCCACGCCCGGCACTTGCTTGGCGTAGTCGCTCACGCGGCCGTACTGCTTGTTCTTGATGTCCATCAGCTTGACCAGCTTGTCGCCGTCAAAACCGGCCGCGTCGTAGATGGTGCCCGAGGAATCGGAGGCCGACACCACCTTGGCGCCCAGCGCCATGGCCTTGTCGATGGCGAACTGCGCCACATTGCCCGAGCCCGAGACCGAGACCGTCAGGCCTTCGAAGCTCTTGCCACGGGTCTTGAGCATTTCCTGCGCAAAGTAGACGGTGCCAAAGCCGGTGGCTTCGGGGCGGATCAGCGAGCCGCCAAAGGCCAGGCCCTTGCCGGTGAACACACAGTCGGCGCGGTTGGCCAGCTTCTTGTACATGCCGGCCATGAAGGCCACTTCCCGGCCGCCCACGCCGATATCGCCGGCGGGCACGTCGGTATCCGAGCCCACATGGCGGAACAGTTCGCTGATGAAGGCCTGGCAAAAGCGCATCACTTCGGCATCGCTCTTGCCCTTGGGGTCGAAGTCCGAGCCGCCCTTGCCGCCGCCCATGGGCAGCGTGGTCAGCGCGTTCTTGAAGGTCTGCTCAAACGCCAGGAACTTGAGCACCGACAGGTTGACCGAGGGGTGGAAGCGCAGGCCGCCCTTGTAAGGGCCGATGGCCATGCTGTGCTGGATGCGGTAGCCACGGTTGACCTGCACCACCCCCTTGTCGTCCACCCAGCTGACGCGAAAGCTCACCACGCGCTCGGGCTCCACCAGGCGTTCGAGCAGGCTGTGTTGGGCGTAGCGGGGGTTTTTCTCGATGAAGGGCCACAGGCTTTCCATGACTTCGGTCACGGCCTGCAAGAACTCGGGCTGGCCGGGGTTGCGCTGTTCGACGTAAGCGAGAAACTGGGCCAGGGATTGGTGTTGCATGGACAAACTTTCAAGGTCTAAAGCCGGCTTGCACTGATTTTGTGCGAGGGCCGAGGTGTGCACAGCGATGGTGCGCCATCGCGCCGAAAACCGACATTATGCCGAATGTGCATGCGTTAATGCATAAAACCCACATGCGATGACCCTGATAAGTCCGTGGATTGCACTGCTTTGGTGCTTTTCTGAGGGCGCGAGCGGCTTTGCGGGCCGGCTGCCATGCCCTGAAATGGGGCTGTGCGGGGGTGATGGCTGGTTGTCACCCCGGCTACTGCAGTGCCAAAAATCTGTGTGCCGATTGTGGTCTTTGCCTTTTCAACAATTGCCTAGGCAATGAATGATTGGATAATCATTGCCTTGTAAACCATTTCAGAAAGGGCCTGCGGCATGACCGATTCGCACCAGGAAAATCCCGCGTCTGCTGGCGAGGAGCAAGAAGCGCTGGCGGGCGGCTTTCCCGAGATTGAAGCCATCCGGCCGGTGGATTTCCCCTGCTGGTTGATGCGCATCATCTCCACCGTGGTGCGTGCGGAGGTGGACCGCCGCATGGAGCCGCTGGGCCTGACGCAGGCGCAGTGGATTCCGGTGCTGCATCTGGCCAGCGGCAAGGCCCATACCTCGGCCGACCTGGCACGCCGCACCCTGCAGACCCCGGGCGCGATGACGCGCCTGGTCGACCGCCTGGTGGACAAGGGCATCATCGAGCGCGAACGCTCCACCGACGACCGCCGCGTGGTCAGCCTGCGGTTGACCGACGAGGGCCTGGCCGCTGCGATGCAGGTGCCCGACATCGTCAAGGGCGTCAACAGCGCCGCGCTCAGCCCCTTGTCCCCCGATGAATTGACCCAGTTCCACGGTTACCTGCGCCGCATCTATGAGGCCATGCCCAACACCTTGTCGGTGGACATGTGCCTGCCCCCCGATGGCTGCGCCAGTGACGCCACCGATAACTCCGATAACTCCGACAACACAGCACACCAGCCCGGCAAGGAGAGGGCACTATGACCAGCAGTTTTTCATTTGTGGGCGCCGACCGTCGGCTGGCCCTGTCAGCCATTGCGCTGGCGGCCACCACGTTCATCGCCGGATGCGCCGATATGCGCGGCATCGATACCCATGCCCAGCTGCGCTCGCCGCAGTCCCTGGGCTTGCTCACTGAGCCTTCCGCGGCGGACCAGGCCGCGACCGTGGCCCCGGTCGATGCGCAGTGGTGGAAGGGCCTGGGCGATGCGCAGCTCAACGCGCTGATCGACACCGCGCTGGCAGACAGCCCCAACCTGCAATCGGCGCAGGCGCGCATTCGCAAGGCCTGGTCGCTGGCGCAGGTCAGTGAATCGGCCCTGGGCCCGCAGCTCAATGGCCAGGCCAGCGCCACGCGCAACCATGCGCCGGCCAACGGCATGATTCCGCCGCCCCTGGCCGGCAACAACTACAGCACGGCCGAGGCGCGCATCAATGGCAGCTGGTCGCTGGACCTGTTTGGCAAGCACCGCGCAGCGCTCGATGCCGCTGTGGGCTCGGCCCGCGCGGCCCAGGCCGACATGGACGCCGCCCGCGTGCTGCTGACCAGCAATATGGTGCTGGCCTATGTGCAGCTGTCCCGCCTGCAGGCGCAGGAAGAGGTGGCCGTGCGCGCCATTGACCAGCGCGCCCACACCTTGCAGCTGGTGCGCGACCGCTATGACGCGGGCCTGGACACCACCTTGGAAGTGCGCCAAAGCGAGAGCGGCGTGCCCCAGGCCAAGGTGCAGCTGCTGCAAGTGCGTGAGCAAAAGCAGCTGGCACAAAACGCGCTGGCCGCGTTGATGGGCCAGCCCGCACGCGCCCAGGAACTGGTGGCTTCGCCGATCGCCCAACTGAGCCTGCCGCGCTTTCCGTCGCAGCTGTCGTCCAACCTGCTGGGGCGCCGGGCCGATATTGTGGCCGCGCGCTGGCGCGTGGAAGCGGCCGAGCAAGGCATTCGCCAGGCCAAGGCCGAGTTCTATCCCGATATCGATCTGACGGCCTTCCTGGGCCTGTCGAGCATCGGCTTCAACAACTTTGCCAAGGGCAGCGCGCGCGAATGGGGCGTGGGCCCAGCGCTCAGCCTGCCGATCTTTGACTCGGGCCGGCTGCGTGCCAATCTGAGCGGCAAATCGGCCGACTATGAACTGGCCGTGCAGGCCTACAACCAGGCGGTGATCACGGCGGTGCACGATGTGGCCGACCAGGTCGCCAGTGCCCGCTCGGCCCATGCCCAGCTGCCCGAGCAGCGCCGCGCCGCCGATGCCGCGCAAAGCGCGCTCGATATTGCCAACCAGCGCTATGCCGCTGGCCTGGGCACCTATTTGAATGTGCTGTCGGCCGAGACCAATGTGCTGACCCAGCGCCAGCAGATGGTGGATGTCGAGGCCCGCATTCTGTCGAGCAATGCCGCCTTGGCACAGGCTCTGGGTGGTGGCTACCAGGAGCAGATCCACAGCAGTGACAGCAACGCCAACCCGGACAGCACCACGCCCACCCAGACCAACGCCCCGATGGACAGCGCCAAGAGCTGACCTGCCCACCTCGCGCGTGCAACACACATAAGCAAGACTTTGAAGGCCCAGCCTCTCGTCACATAACTCGCTACGCAATACCATGTCGAACAACAACACCTCCGCTTCTCCCTCCGCCGCGCCCGCTGCCCCTGAGGCACCGGCAGCCCAGCCGCGCAAAAAATGGCTGCTGCGCCTGACCGGCCTCGTCATCGTGCTGGGCGCCGCCTATGGCATCTATGAGTGGATGGTCAACAGCCATTTCGAAGAAACCGACAACGCCTATGTGCAGGGCAACCTGGTGCAGATCGCGCCGCAGACCGCCGGCACCGTGCAGTCCATCCTGGCCGATGACACCGACTATGTGAAGGAAGGCCAGGCCCTGGTGCGCCTGGATCCGGCCGATGCCAAGGTGGCTTTCGAGCAGGCCAAGGCCAACCTGGCCCAGGCGGTGCGCCAGGTGCGCACCCTGTATGTGAACAATGGCTCCTACACCGCGCAGATCGCGCAGCGCCAGGCCGAAGTGGCCAAGGCCAAGAACGACCTGGTGCGCGCGCAAAGCGACCTCAAACGCCGCCAGGCACTGACGGGCAATGGCGCGGTATCCAAGGAAGAGCTGAGCCATGCGCAAAGCCAGGTCGATGCCGCCCAGGCCGCTGTCAATGCGTCGCAGGCCGCCGTCAACACGGCGCGCGAGCAACTGGCCAGCAACCAGTCGCTGACCGAAGGCATCAGCGTGAACGACCACCCCAATGTGCTGACCGCTGCGGCCAAGGTGCGTGAGGCCTATCTGGCGATGCAGCGCAACGAGCTGGTCTCGCCCGTCTCGGGCGTGGTGGGCAAGCGCTCGGTGCAGGTGGGCCAGCGCGTGGCCCCCGGCACGCCGCTGATGACCGTGGTGCCGATGAACCAGCTCTGGGTCGAGGCCAACTTCAAGGAAAACCAGCTGCGCAACCTGCGCCTGGGCCAGCCCGTCAAGATGACGGCTGACCTTTACGGCAAGAAGGTCGAGTACAGCGGCACGGTTGAAGGCCTGGGCGTGGGCACGGGCGCTGCCTTCTCGCTGCTGCCCGCGCAAAACGCGACGGGCAACTGGATCAAGGTGGTGCAGCGCGTGCCGGTGCGCATTGCGCTCGATCCCAAGCAGGTGCAGGAGCACCCGCTGCGCGTGGGCCTGTCGATGCTGGTCGATGTGGACATCCAGAACCAGGACGGCAAGCTGCTGGCCGACGTGCCACGCAAGGAGCCGCTGGTGCAGACCAATGTCTATGACGTGCAGGACGAAGGCGCCGATGCGGTGATTGCGCAAGTGATCGCCAGCAATGCCGGCAAGAAGCTGTAAGCGCCCCTTCTTTTGACCAGGGCTGCCCGCTGGGCGGCCCCAAGGATGCGTTATGGCAACTTCCAATCCCTCGCTACCCCACCCGCCGCTCGAAGGCTCGGCGCGCCTCATCGGCACCCTGGCGCTCTCGGCTGCGGTGTTCATGAATGTGCTGGACACCTCGATCGCGAACGTGTCGCTGCCGGCCATTGCCGGTGACCTGGGCGTCAGCGCCAACCAGGGCACCTGGGTGATCACCAGCTTTGCCGTGGCCAATGCGATCTCGGTGCCGCTGACCGGCTGGCTGTCGATGCGCTTTGGCCAGGTGCGCTTGTTCATGCTCAGCGTGACCTTGTTCGTGATCTCGTCCTGGCTTTGCGGCCTGGCCCCGAACATGACGACCCTGATCGCGTTCCGTATCTTGCAGGGCTTTGTCGCCGGGCCGATGATTCCGCTGTCGCAGTCGCTGCTTCTGGCCAGTTACCCGCGCGCGATGGCGGGCACGGCGATGGCCTTCTGGTCGATGACGACCCTGATCGCGCCGGTGATGGGGCCGCTGCTGGGCGGCTGGATCACCGACAACATGTCCTGGCCCTGGATCTTCTACATCAATGTGCCGGTCGGCATGCTGTCCGTGGGGGCTACCTGGGCGATCTTCCGCAACCGGGATTCGGTCCGCAAGGCCTTGCCGATCGATGCGATTGGCCTGGGGCTGCTGGTGGTCTGGGTCTCGGCGATGCAGATCATGCTGGATATCGGCAAGGAGCACGACTGGTTCCAGTCGCCGATGGTGGTCGCCTGTGCGGTGATTGCGGTCGTTGGCCTCTTGTACTTCCTGATCTGGGAGCTGGGCGACAAGCACCCGGTGGTGGACCTGCGCCTGTTCAAGAACCGCAATTTCTGGGCGGGCACCCTGGCCATCTCGGTGGGCTATGGCCTGTTCTTTGGCAATGTGGTGCTGCTGCCTTTGTGGTTGCAGCAGTTCATGGGCTACACGGCCACCGATGCGGGCCTGGTGTTGGCGCCGGTGGGCTTGCTGGCGCTGGTGCTCTCGCCGGTGGTGGGCAAGACCATCCACAAGGTCGATCCCCGGCGCTATGCGACGGCCTCGTTCATCGTGTTCGGTCTGGTGATGTGGATGCGTTCGCGCTTCAACACCCAGGTGGACCTGACGACCATCATGATCCCGACCATCGTGCAGGGCGCGGCCATGGCAGGCTTTTTCATCCCGCTGATGACCATCACCTTGAGCGATATCCCGCCCGAGAAAATGCCCAGCGCATCGGGCCTGTCGAACTTTGTGCGGATCACTGCCGGTGCCGTCGGTACCTCGGTCGCCACTACCCTTTGGGAGCGCCGCGCCACCTTGCACCATGCGCAACTGGTCGAGCACATCAGCCTGGGCGATGGCCCCACCGCGCAAGTGGTGCAAGGCCTGCAGGCCAGCGGGCTCACGCTGCAGCAGGCGCTCGCCCGGGTCGACCAGCTGGTCAACCAGCAGGCCTTTATGCTGGCGGCCAATGATATTTTCTGGGCCTCGTCGATGCTGTTCCTGCTGCTGATCCCGCTGGTCTGGCTGGCCAAGGGCCCCAAGAAGGGCCAGGGCGGCGGCGGATCGGAGGCGGCATCGGCAGCGCACTGATCTAACACTGCATACCGCTGCATACATGGAAAAAGGAAGCCTCGGCTTCCTTTTTTTCGGTCTGGGCGCTGGGGCGCGGTTTAGCGGCCGCGCAAGAACAGTGCGTCCAGCTCCTTCATGCTCAGCTGGCGCCAGGTGGGCCGGCCATGGTTGCACTGGTCCGAGCGCTCGGTGTGCTCCATATCGCGCAGCAGCGCGTTCATCTCGTCGATGGTGAGTTGCCGGTTGGCGCGCACGGCGCCGTGGCAGGCCATCGTCCCCAGGATCTCGTTGCGGGCGCGCTGCACGACGGTGCTGGCATCGTGCTGCGCCAGCTCGGCCAGCACGCTGCGCGCCAGCTCCACGGGGTTGCCCTGGGCCAAGGTGGTGGGCGTGGCGCGCACGGCCAGGGTCTTGGGCGAGAAGGGCACGACCTCCAGCCCCAGCTGGGCCAGGGTCTCGCTGTGGTCTTCGGCAGTGGCCACTTCTTCGGGTGTGGCCGAGAAGGTCGCAGGAATCAGCAGTGGCTGGCTGGCAATGGCGCTGCTGGCATCGCCGTCATCGAGCTGGCTTTTGAGGCGCTCGTAGACGATGCGCTCATGGGCGGCATGCATATCGACAATGACCAGGCCCTGGGCGTTTTCCGCGAGGATATAGACCCCATGGATCTGCGCCACGGCCCGGCCCAGCGGCCAGGGGTTGTCGGCAGATTCCGGGGGCAGGGTGGGCACCAGCGGCGCGCCGGCGGCCATCGCACCGGCAGCGGGTTGCGGGTTCCAGCGCGGGCTCGCTTCCTGCACCTGCCAGGGCGTGGCATCGATGCTGGTCGCTGAGCTGGTAGATGTGCTTGTGGACGTGCCGGCAAATGCGTTATC
>NZ_KE148630.1:0-2977 GCF_000410635.1 Comamonas sp. B-9 | reverse complement strand
CGCAGTCTGCGCCTGGGGGGCTGGCGCATAGGCTTGGCCTGGCAAGGCGGTCGGCTGGCCGGCCGTTGCCGGTGTGGGCACTGCGGCCGCAGCGTCCAGCAGCTGCTGGGCACGCGGGGCGGCCAGCGCGTTCTCCACGCCATGCAGCACCGCCTGGTGCACCTCGCGGCTATCGCGAAAGCGCACCTCGATCTTGGTCGGGTGCACATTCACATCGACCCGCATCGGATCGAGGCTGATATAGAGCGCATAGACCGGCTGGCGGGGGCCGTGCAGCACATCTTCATAGGCGGCGCGGGCCGCATGGGTGAGCACCTTGTCGCGCACAAAGCGGCCGTTGACATAGCAGAACTGCTGGTCGGCACGCGAGCGTGCGGCATCGGGCAGACCCGCGCGGCCGCGCACCTGCACATGGCCGGCCTGGTAGTTCACGACAATCGATTGCTCGAGAAAATCGGGGCCCAGCACATCGGCCAGGCGCTTGTCCATCGCGCGCTGCTCCAGCTGCTGCCAGGCGGCGTCGTCGGGCAGGTCTGCATCGCTGCGGAGCGGCAGGGTGGCGCGCCATTGCTCGACCAGCTTGCCCTCATGCCAGATCGCAAAGCCTACGCCCGGGCGGGTGAGCGCATGGCGGCGCACGGCCTCGACGCAATGGGCCAGCTCGGTGGCATCGGTCTTCAAAAACTTGCGCCGCGCAGGCGTGCTGAAGAACAGCTCCTTGACCTCCATCGTCGTGCCGGGGTTGCGGGCGGCGGGGCGCAGCTCGCCACTGCGGGCATCGAGCAGGTAGGCGCTCTCTTGCTGGGCGGGGCGCGAGAGCACGCTCATCTCCGAGACCGAGGCAATGGCTGCCAGGGCCTCGCCCCGGAACCCCATGGTCGCCACCGATTCGAGGTCATGCAGGTTGCGGATCTTGCTGGTCGCGTGGCGGCGCAGCGCAATGGGCAGCTCTTCGCGCGGAATGCCGCAGCCATCGTCTTCGACGGTGATCAGCCGCACACCACCGGCGAGCAGGCGCACGGTGATGCTGGTGGCACCTGCATCGAGCGCATTGTCGACCAGCTCGCGCACGACGGAGGCGGGGCGCTCGACCACCTCGCCGGCCGCGATCTGGCTGACCAGCTCATCGGGCAGATCCTGGATGGGACGGCGCGTGGGCGCAGCGCTGCTGCTACTGTGGGCTGCAGGCGTCAAAGCATCGTTGGGGGCGTCTGCCGGGTCAAGGGAGGCGGGTGCGGTATCTGCGGTCATGCAGGGATTTTAGGCAAAGCCGCCTGGCATTCGGGGTAAAGTGTGCAATCGCCACTTTGGGCCCTGGGGCTGCAGTTCCCTAGCCTGCCTAAGTGGTGATCAAGATGGTTTGCCGCAGGGCCTCAGGGCTGCTGCGGTTTTTGTGTAGAGAGGTTGTGTTTTGGAATTTTTCAGCTGGTTCATCGATGCGGGCATGCATCTGATCGACTTCATCTTGCATGTCGACAAGTACCTGGAAGCTTTTGTAACGACCTATGGCATGTGGGTCTATGCGCTGCTGTTTCTGATCGTCTTTGTCGAGACCGGCGTCGTGGTGATGCCCTTCTTGCCCGGCGATTCGCTGCTGTTTATCGTCGGCGCCATGTGCGGTGCGGGGCTGATGAGTTTTCCGCTGGCTACCGGCTTGCTGTTTGCGGCGGCCTTCCTCGGCGACCAGTGCAATTACCAGATCGGCCACCATTTGGGGCCCAAGGTGTTCAAGTGGGAGAACTCGCGCTGGTTCAACCGCAAGGCCTTTGACAAGGCCCATGCGTTCTACGAGCGCTATGGCGGCATCACCATCATCCTGGCGCGCTTCATGCCGTTTGTGCGCACCTTTGCGCCCTTTGTGGCGGGCGTGGCCAACATGAACCGTGCCAAGTTCATTGCCTACAACCTGATTGGCGCGGCCATCTGGGTGTTTGGCATTTGCGCGGCGGGTTACTTCTTTGGCAACCTGCCCTGGGTCAAGGCCAACCTGGAGAAGATCATCTGGGGCCTGATCCTCGTGCCCGGCCTGCTGGCCATCTTTGGCGCCTGGCGCGCCGGCAGGAACGAGAAGGCGGCTGGCACCGTCTGAGCAGCGACTGCACGATGAGCAAGGGACCGCCGAGGCGGTCCCTTTTTTGTGGCTGCAAAGCGGGGGGAGGCTTATACCGTGCGGTTGCGCGCCAGCGGCGGGTTCTTCGCAAAGTAAGCCTGGATGCCGCGCATGATGGCGTCAGCGAGCTGGTTCTGGTAGGCGGTGGTGCGCAGCTTGGCTTCTTCTTCGGGGTTGCTGATGAAGGCCGTCTCGACCAGCACGCTGGGGATGTCGGGCGCCTTCAACACGGCAAACCCTGCCTGCTCCACGCGGGGCTTGTGCAGGCGGGCGAACTGGCCCAGCTGGCCCAGCACATGGGTGCCGAGCTTGAGGCTGTCATTGATCTGGGCGGTGGTGCTCATGTCCAAGAGCGCGCGCTGCACATGGGCATCGCTGCTGCCAACGCCGGCCACGTTCAGGCCGCCCACCATGTCGGCCTGGTTCTCCTTGTTGGCCAGCCAGCGCGCGGCCGAGCTGGTCGCGCCGCGCTCGCTCAGCGCAAACACGCTGGCGCCGTTGGCCGATGGCTTGGTGAACGCATCGGCATGGATGCTGATGAACAGGTCGGCCTGCACACGGCGGGCTTTTTCGACCCGGGTGTTGAGCGGCACAAAGAAGTCGGCATCGCGCGTCATGAACGCGCGCATTGGGTTGCCGCCCACGCTGCTGTTGTTGATGCGCTCGCGCAGCATATGGCCGATCTTGAGCACGATGTCTTTTTCGCGGATACCGCTGGGGCCGGTGGCGCCAGGGTCTTCACCGCCATGGCCGGGGTCGAGCGCGACGATGATGAGGCGGTCGGTGCGCGATGCCGGGCGGCCGCGTGCGGGCGGTGGAGGAGGTGGCGGCGGGGGCGGAGGAGGTGCTGCAGCCACGACGGTGGGC
>NZ_APCR01000567.1:0-30562 GCF_000410635.1 Comamonas sp. B-9 | reverse complement strand
GGCGGCGGCGGATTCAGCTCCGGCGGCGGCGGCAATTTTGGGGGCGGTGGCGCCTCGGGGAGTTGGTGATGGGCCATTGGTTGCAACGCTGGGGCAGGCAACTGCGCCACCGCTTTCTGGAGCGCGATGCCTCCCATGCCTTGCCCGATGACGCCCGGCAGCGCCTGGCGCAGGCCATCGCGGCCTCGGAGGCCAGGCACAGCGGCCAGATCCGCGTCTATGTGGAAAGCGCCCTGCCCTGGAGCTATATCCGCCGTGATGCGCCTGCGCGCGAGCGCGCGGTGATGCAGTTTGGCAAGCAGCGCGTCTGGGATACCGAGCACAACAATGGCGTGCTCATCTACCTGCTGCTGACCGACCATGCGATCGAGATCGTCGCCGACCGGGCGGTATCGCGCTGCGTCAGCGGCCCGCAGTGGCAGGCGATGGTCGACAGCCTGGCCAGCGAACTGCGCAGCGGCCAGTACGAAAAGGCCTTGCTGGCGGCCGTCGGCCAGGTGTCGCGCCATCTGGAGCAGCAGTTCCCACGCGGCGCCGCGCCCTCAGCCGCAGGCAATGAACTCGATGACCTGCCGCTGATCGGCTGAGCACGGAGCAGGGGCGGCGAATTTCGGCCTCCCAGCCCAAGCGGGCGGTCGATATAAATGATAATGCGCAATCAATATCATTTGATACACCTTTCGCCCGCCCATCTCGCCTGCCTGCTCCATGTCCTCCGACACCCCCATCCTCCCCCGCAACCCTGCTGCCTTGCCGGGCGCCAGCCGCCTGCAATCCATTGACGCCCTGCGCGGCCTGGTGATCCTCTTCATGCTGATCGACCATGTGCGCGAGACCTTCTACCTGCACCACCAGGTGCCCGATCCGATGGATGTCTCGGCCACCGCACCGGAGCTGTTTTTCAGCCGCTTGCTCGCTCACCTGTGCGCGCCGGTGTTTGTGCTGCTCACGGGCCTGTCGGCCTTTTTGTACGGCAGCAAGTACGAAGACGGGCGCGCGGCGGCCTCGGGGTTTCTGTTCAAGCGCGGGCTGCTTCTGGTGCTGCTGGAGGTGACCGTGGTCAACTTTGCCTGGACCTTCCAGTTCCCGCCCACCAAGATCTTCCTGCAGGTGATCTGGGCCATTGGCCTGTCGATGCTGATGCTGTCGGCCCTCGTGTGGCTGCCGCGCCGCCTGATCATTCCGCTGGGCCTGCTGCTGGTCGCCGGCCACAACCTGCTCGACCACCTGCACTTTGCGCCCGACCATGCGCTGCACACGCTCTGGGCCGTGCTGCATGACCGGGGCTGGATCGATGTGAGCAGCAGCCTGCGCCTGCGCACCTCCTACCCGCTGCTGCCCTGGATCGGCGTGATCGCGCTGGGCTACGCGATGGGCCCCTGGTTTGCCAAGGGGGCCGATGCACTGCAGCGCCAGCGCCGCCTGCTGACCTGGGGCCTGGGCCTGTTGGTGGGCTTTGTGCTGCTGCGTGCCGCCAACGTCTATGGCGACAAGCCTTGGGTCGTGGCCGATTCGTTCCTCGTCAGCGCCATGGGCTTTTTGAACATCACCAAGTACCCGCCATCCCTCTTGTTTCTGGCGCTGACCCTGGGCATCGGCCTGCTGCTGCTGTGCGCCTTTGAGCGCCGGCCACAGATGCGCTGGCTGGCACCGCTGACCGTGTTTGGCGCCGCGCCGATGTTCTTCTATGTGCTGCACCTCTATGTGCTCAAGTTCCTCTACCTGGGCGCGCAGGCGATCTGGGGCAACAACCAGGGCGAGGTGTTTGGCTTTGATGCGATCTGGATGGTGTGGATCACCACGGTGGCCATGGGCTTTGCGCTGTACCCGGCGGTGAAGGCCTTTGCCGCCTTCAAGGCCCGCAGGCGCGATATCACCTGGCTCAAGTACCTCTAAGCCGCTTTTTACGCTGCCTCAGGCTGCAGGCCCTGCACCGCTGAGGCAGTCCTTGCACTGGCCGTACAAGGTGATCTCATGGCCCTCGACCAGAAAGCCCGGCGGCGCCATGCCCTTGAGGTCGCCCGGGCAGGCCTGGATATCAAACACCCGGCGGCAGCTGTTGCACTGGAAGTGGTGGTGGTGGTCGTGCGTCGCCGGCTCATAGAGCGGCAGGCCACCGGGCAAGGTGACCACGCGCAGCAGGCCCTCTTCGGTCATCAACTTGAGGTTGCGGTAGACGGTCGCAATGCCCAAGGCCGGCAGCGCAGCACCCGCAATCTCCAGCACCTCTTGGGGTGAGAGTGGACGGCCTTGCGATGCAAAGGCATCGGCGATGGCGGCGCGCTGGCGGGTAGGACGTTGCATGGTCTGACAGGGGCGTTCCGAAGAACGGATGGGCAATCGGGGGAGCGCCCATCATAGCCGCTTGGGCTGCGGCCTGCAGCCAGGCAGCGCTGGCCGCCATTGCCCTCCTTTGCCGCGCTGCTACCTCAGAAAATCTGCAAGGGCATCTCCGCCAGCAGCCGCACCTGGTTCACATTCAGCTCGCCCTGGGTTTGGTTGGCCCGGTGCACGCCGTAGCGCAACTGCAGCGCCAGCCCCTTGGCCTGGCCTTGCTGCACGGTGTAGCGAAGCAGCATGTCGCGCTCCCTGTGTCGGCCGCCACGGCCGCTGGCGCCCAGGTAGTTGGCATACACGCTGCCGGCGCGGCTGTAGTCAATGCCCGAGCCGCGTGTATAGGCGACGCCCGCGCGCAGGCCCGGCGTCAGCCACTGGCCCAGATCGGCCTCGTACTTGAGCTGCCAGGACGCCTCGTGCGGCGCATTGAAGTCCGACAGCTGCATCGCGTTGTCCAGCCAGATGGAGCCCCGGTTGACATAGTCGAATGGCGTATCGCCATCGACCTTCTGGTAACCCAGGCCCAGCTGGTGCATGCCGGCCGCATAGGTCGCCATCAGGCTCCAGGTCAGGTTGTCCACCCGGCCAGCCTTGGCGGCACCGGTGTCTTTGTTGCGGTACAGGTTCAGGCTCAGCGAGAGGCTTTGCTTCTCGGCCAGCGCCTTTTTGTAGACGCCGCCCAGGTACCAGGTGTTCCAGACATCCTCGTATTGGCCGACGTAGCTCGACAGGCTCAGCCCGCTCCAGGGGGTGGCCCAGCTGCCACCGGCAAAGCTGAAGGCACCGCCTTGCACGCCCGAGTAATTGGCCAGCAGGGGCTGGCCGTTCTTGCGCGCATTGCGGTCGGCCCAGCGGGTAAAGCGGCCCGCCTGCAGGCTCAGTTGCGCAATATCGTTGCTGCTGATCTGCCAGCCCCGGTTGGTCTCGGGCAGCAGGCGGGTGTCGGACGAGTGGAAGATCGGGTTCTTGGTACGCATCTCGCCCACTTTCAGCTCGGTCGACGACCAGCGCAGCTTGACGGCCGCCCCTGCGCGGCCAAAGCTGTCCTGCAGGTCCGTGCCGTCCTTGGCGATATAGCGCGGGTTGCTGCGCACCTTGTCGGCCTCCGAGCCCAGGTTGATGCCGCCATAGGCATGTGCATCCAGCCCCAGGCCGACCACCCCTTGCGTGTAGCCCGAGCTGACATTCAGCATCAGCCCATAGGCCGCTTCGGCGGCCTTGTCCGAGCGCGCGCCGCCAGACACCACGCGGGTGCCGTCGCCACGCCGGTAGTCCAGCTGCTCATACACCATGCGGTTGACCATGCCCAGGCTCGCGCCTTCGATCAAGCCCTTGGCCTCGTCCTGCGCGCCGGCCTGCGCATGGCCTGCCGCCAGGGCCAGCGCCGCCAGGCCGCTGTTGCGCGCCATCCATTTGAAATAAGTCATTGTCTGGTGTTGCCCAAAATTGCGATAGCGGTTCAGCGCGGCGCCGAGGCGCGGCTGACGATGTCCTTGAAGCGCTGCTGCGCGCGCTCGGGTACCTCGGCTGGTACCTGCAGGCCGGGCAGCGGCGCATCACCCACCTGCACCAGCATGACCATGCCCATTGCGTAATGGGGCAGGCACTGCACGCCATAGAGGCCCGGGGCATCAAAGCTGACCTCGATCTCCTCGTTGATCTTGCCCTTGAAGGGCTTGGCACCGGCGGGCGCCATGCCCGGGATGCTGACCGCGTCGTGCCCGCTGCTGCTGGCCAGGAACTTGACCTTGTCGCCCGGCTTGATCTGCAGGAACTCGGGTTCATAGGTCATCGGACCAGTGGCACTGCGGTTGCGCATCTTGACTTCAAAAGTCTCGGCGGCCGCCTGGCTGCACAGCAAGGCGCTCAACACAACAGGTAGCCAGGTTCGGTGGTTCAGGGTGGGCATATCGGCTCACAGTCAGGAAGAAGAAAGCGGACGAAAACGCAGCACGCGGCTGCCGTCCCAGGGGTCGACCAGCGCGCTGGCCTCGACGCGAAAAACTTGCGCCAGCAGCGCGGTATCAAGCACCTGCTCGGGCCGGCCCAGTGCGACGAGCCGGCCTTGCTGCATGACGGCCAGCCGGTCGCAGGCCAGCGCCTGGTTCAGGTCATGCAGGGCCACGACCTTGGTGACGGGCAGGCTGCGGATCAAGGCCATCAGCGACAGCTGCTGGTGGATATCGAGGTGGTTGCAGGGCTCATCGAGCAGCAGCACACCGGGCTGCTGCGCCAGCGCGCGTGCGATGTGCACGCGCTGGCGCTCGCCACCCGAGAGGCTGTGCCAAGCGCTGTGGCGGCGCTCCGCCATGCCCACGGCATCCAGGGCCTGCTGCACGGCCTCCCAGTCCTGCGCGGCAAAAGGCTGCAGCGCCGACAGCCAGGGCGTGCGCCCCAGCGCCACCGCGTCTTCAACGCTGATGGCATCCTGCGTCTCGGCCATTTGCGCCACCAGGGCCAGCTCGCGCGCAATGGCGCGGCGCCCCATCTTGTGCAGCGGCTGGCCCTGCAGCAGCACCTGGCCCTCGTTGGGCCGGATCACACCGGCGAGCAAGCGCAGCAGGCTGGACTTGCCCGAGCCGTTGGGGCCAATCAGCCCCAGCATCTCCTGGCGCTGCACCGGCAAGCTGACCTGCTCGACAACCGGCCGGCCCTGCAGGCGCAGGCCCAGCGCGCAGGCCTGCAACACCGGTTGATCCGCAGTGACCACAGGTTCAGCCATCATCCGCGCCTCCGCTGGCTTTTGAGCAGAATGCAGGCAAATACTGGCGCGCCCACCAGAGCGGTGATCACGCCAATCGGCAGCACCTGGCCCCGGATCAGGGTGCGCGAGAGCACATCGGCGGCGATCAGAAACACCGCGCCCATCATGGCGCTGGCAGGCACCAGGCGGCGGTGGCTGACGCCGACCAGCATGCGCGCGGCATGCGGAATGACCAGGCCAACAAAGCCGATCGAGCCGACGATGGAGACCATGACGGCCGTCATCAGCGCGGCAGCCAGCAGCAGCACCAATTGCACCCGGCGCACCGGCACGCCTAGCGCAGCCGCCGACTCGCTGCCAAAGCTGAAGGCATCGAGCGCGCGCGTGTGCAGCAGGCACAGCAGCAGGCCGGTGATCGCAATGCAGGCCGTGAGCACGGTATCGGGCCAGCGCACGCCGCTCAGGCTGCCCAGCAGCCAGAACATGATGCCCCGGGCCTGCTCGGCGCTGCCCGACTTGGTGATGATGAGGGAGGTCAGCGCATTGAAGAGCTGCGAGCCAGCAATGCCGGCCAGCACAATCTGGCCGCTGTTGCGCAGGCCGCCGCTGCCGGCGGCGTGGGCCAGCAGGGCCACCAGCGCAAACGCGCAGAGCGCACCAAAAAAGGCGCCTACGGTCATCGATATGGCGCCCGCACCGATGCCCACGACAGTCACCAGCACTGCGCCGGTGGAGGCCCCGGCCGAGATGCCGAGCAA
Source organism: Comamonas sp. B-9 (assembly GCF_000410635.1). Lineage (NCBI taxonomy): Bacteria > Pseudomonadati > Pseudomonadota > Betaproteobacteria > Burkholderiales > Comamonadaceae > Comamonas > Comamonas sp. B-9. The sequence continues at coordinate 24,763 of NZ_APCR01000567.1, read as the reverse complement.
ATAGGGCTCGGCCAGCGCATTGCGCAGCAGCGATTGCAAAATGACGCCCGAGACCGCCAGGCCCGCGCCGCAGCTGGCCGCCACCAGCGCCCGGGGCAGGCGGTAGTTCCAAACAATGCCCTGGCTGATGGGATCGATGGCATAGCTGGCACCTGCCAGCTTGTTGGCCAGCACCTGCAGCACCAGGCTGGGCGACAGCGCCGTCTCGCCAACGGCGATGCCCAGCGCCACGCTCAGCAGCAGCGCCAGTGCCGCGCCCAGGCACCAGGCGGCCCCATGCAGCGGCCTGCGCAGCGCCGATGGGCGCGCTGATGCCGTTGCCACCATCATGCAAGGCCTTGCATCAGCGGCTGATCAACGCGCGGCCGCCGGGCCGAGCTTGCGTACCGCATCGCTGATCTGCTCCATGCCATCGACCAAGCGGATCGAGCCTTGCAGCGCATCGGCATCGACAATGACGATGCGGTTGTTCTTGACGGCATCCATGTGCTGGGTGACCGGGTCCTTCTTCAAGAACTCCAGCTTCTTTTGGTAGTCGTCCGCAGGGAAGCGGCGGCGGTCCATGCGGGCGATCACCAGGATCGATGGATTGGCCTTGGCAATGGTTTCCCAACCCACGGTGGGCCACTCTTCGGACGAGTCGACGATATTGCGCAGGCCCAAGGTCTGCAGCATGTAGCCGGCAACCCCGTTCTTGCCCGCCATGTAGGGGTCGATGGCCAGATCGGCGCTGGAGAACCACAGCGCAGCCGTCAGATGGGGCTGCTGCGCGGCCTGGACCTTGGCGACCGCCTTGGCCTGGCGCTCGCGCAGGTCCTTGACCAGGCGCTCGCCCTGGGGCTGCACATCAAAGAGCTGTGCCAGTTGGGTGATGCTCTTGTAGAGCGCCTGCACATCGTAGGCCGCGGTGCGGGTGCCATCGGCGCCCTTGAGGTTGTTCTTGCCTTCGCAGTCGGAGGGCATCGCATAGGTGGCAATACCCAGGTCATGGAACTGCTCGCGCGTGCCCACGACGCCGTCCTTGCCGACCATCCATTCAAACTGCGACACCACCAGCGCCGGGCGCTTGCCGATCACCGACTCGAAGCTGGGATCGTTGTCCGCCAGGCGCGGCACCTTGTCATTGATGGCCTTGAACTGGGGCAGCACGGCATTGAACCACAGCGAGGTGCCCACCAGCTTGTCGCCCAGGCCCAGCGCATACAGCATCTCGGTGCCGGCCTGGCCGATGGTGACGACCGACGCAGGCGCCTGCTTGAGAGAGACCTCGTAGCCGCAGTTGTGCAGCTGCATCGGATAAGGGGCGGCCCAGGCGGACAGCGGCATGAATACACAGGCAGCCAACAGGGCAGGCAGCGCAAAACGGCGAACAGGCATCGGAATCGTCTCTCCAGGTAGAGGCTGGGCATGCGGGCCGTGCGAGCCGATCCGGTGCGGGCTGCTGCCCGGTGGAGCCAGGACAGCCTTGCGCAGACGAGACGCTGCTCACCGCCCGGACACCCCGCCGGTCATGATCAAAACACACGCACATCCGCCATGAATGGGTTTGCTGCAGCGGCGCTTGCGACGTTCGCCTTGCAGCGCGCACAACCGGCGGCATGCCTGTTTCTCTGTGCAAACCGGGGGCTTGCCAGTGGCTTGTGAATGCATAACCTTGGCAGGTCTCCTGACTGGCCGGTCTGCGCAGACCATCGCCTTCCCGAACCGCAGTTCAGTGGCGCATGGATGGCCTGCTCGCGGCCTACAGTTGCGGGGGCAGTTCCGTTTGGGGCGCTGGCTGCCGGCTCGCGCGCCCTGGATTCCCTCATGCCCCGGCACCCTGCCGTGCGCATGTTCTTGCGAAACCAAAGTGGCTGTACTGTAGCCGATTTACAGGGCCTGCATGCTAAGCTGCAGGCCGTTTGATGGCCATGAACCACCCACCCACTACACCCAGCGCATACGGCATCCGCCGCGTTGACCATCTCGCGCCGGTGGCAGCCTTTTTGCAGGCGGCGCGCCAGGCCATGTTTGGCGATCGGGTCGATACCAGCACACCGCAGGCCGATCTGCGCGACTTTGCCTCGGTCTATGCACCGCCCGGCGGCTGCATGCTGGCGGCCTGGCAGGGCGACCGCATCATCGGCAGCATTGCCTACCGCGCCTATGACGGGCGCTTTGCCCACCTGGCCGTGCCCAGCGCAGGCACCGCCGAGGTGGTGCGCCTGTATGTGGATCCGGCCTGGCGCCGCCAAGGCCTGGCTGGCGAACTGTTCGCGCAGCTGCGGCAGCGGGCGCTGCAGCAGGGTGTGCAGCGGCTCTACCTGCACACGCATCCTTTTTTGCCGGGCGCACAGGCCTTTTGGCAGCGCCAGGGCTTTGTCAGCCTGCACCAGGATGCCGACCCGCTGTGGCAAACCATTCATATGCAGCAGGTGCTGCAGGCCGGTCCCACTCCGACCCATCCGCTACGGACGTAAAAAAACCACCGCATGCGGTGGTTTTCCTGTGGCAGTTGCGCAAACAGCGGATCAGCGCTTCTTGCGGTATTTTTGCAGGGCGGCAATCTGGGCGGCCATGACAGACAGCTCGGATTGGGCCTTGGCCAGGTCAAGCTCGCCCTTGGCGTTCTTGAGGGCTTCTTCAGCCTTTTGCTTGGCTTCAACCGCTTTTTGCTCGTCCAGGTCCTTGCCGCGCACAGCGGTGTCGGACAGCACGGTCACGCAGTCGGGTTGCACTTCGAGAATGCCACCAGCCACGAAGATGAACTCTTCGCCGCCGTCGGCCTTCTCAATGCGCACCGAACCCGGCTTGATGCGGGTGATCAACGGCGTGTGGCGGGCGTAGATACCGAGTTCGCCCATTTCACCAGGCAAAGCCACAAAGCGGGCTTCGCCGGAGAAAATGGATTCTTCAGCACTGACCACATCAACGTGGAAGGTGTTCATCTTTGATCCTCAGAGTGAAAAAGAAACTAGTTCGCGAGAAGGGCTGCGTGCGGCAGCCCGTTCTGCAAAGCTTAGATCTTCTTCGCCTTCTCGATGGCTTCGTCGATCGTGCCAACCATGTAGAAGGCTTGCTCGGGCAGGTGGTCGCACTCGCCGTTGACGATCATCTTGAAGCCGCGGATGGTTTCCGACAGCGGCACGTACTTGCCTGGAGCGCCCGTGAACACTTCAGCAACGTGGAAAGGCTGCGACAGGAAACGCTGGATCTTGCGAGCGCGGGCCACGACGAGCTTGTCTTCGGGAGCCAGTTCGTCCATACCCAGAATCGCAATGATGTCGCGCAGTTCGGTGTAGCGCTGCAGGGTACCCTGCACTTGGCGGGCTACCGAGTAGTGCTCTTCACCCACCACTTGGGGGTCCAGCTGGCGGCTGGTCGAAGCCAGGGGGTCCACCGCAGGGTAGATACCCAGCGAAGCGATGTCACGCGACAGCGCCACGGTGGAGTCCAAGTGGGCGAAGGTCGTTGCTGGCGATGGATCGGTGTAATCGTCCGCTGGCACGTACACGGCCTGGATCGAGGTGATCGAACCCACCTTGGTCGAGGTGATACGCTCTTGCAGACGGCCCATTTCTTCGGCCAGCGTAGGCTGGTAGCCCACGGCCGAAGGCATACGGCCCAGCAGTGCGGACACTTCGGTACCGGCCAGCGTGTAGCGGTAGATGTTGTCCACGAAGAACAGCACGTCCTTGCCTTCGTCACGGAACGCTTCAGCCATGGTCAGGCCGGTCAGCGCAACGCGCAGACGGTTTCCTGGTGGCTCGTTCATCTGGCCGTACACCATGGCAACCTTCGAGTCGTTGAGCGACTCCTGGTTCACCACACCGGCGTCCGACATTTCGTGGTAGAAGTCGTTACCTTCACGGGTACGCTCACCCACGCCGGCGAACACGGACAGACCGCTGTGCGCCTTGGCGATGTTGTTGATGAGCTCCATCATGTTCACGGTCTTGCCCACACCGGCACCACCGAACAGACCGACCTTACCGCCCTTGGCGAACGGGCACACCAGGTCAATCACCTTGATGCCGGTTTCCAGCAGTTCCTGTGCAGGGGCCAGCTCGTCATAAGCGGGCGCCTTGCGGTGGATGGAAGCGGTCAACGACTGGTCCACAGGACCGCGTTCGTCGATGGGGTTACCCAGCACGTCCATGATGCGGCCAAGGGTTGCCTTGCCCACGGGCACGGTGATCGCCTTGCCGGTGTTGGTGACCATCAGGCCACGCTTGATACCGTCCGACGAGCCCAGCGCAATGGTACGCACCACGCCGTCGCCCAGCTGCTGCTGCACTTCCAGCGTCAGGGCAGTGCCTTCGAGCTTCAGTGCGTCATACACGTTAGGCACGCTGCCATGGGGGAACTCAACGTCCACCACCGCACCGATACATTGAACAATCTTGCCTTGTACTTGAGCCATTTGTTGCTCCAATATTGATTTCAGTCGAGCTGTATTACACAGCCGCGGCGCCTGCGACGATTTCCGACAACTCGGTCGTAATCGCAGCCTGACGCGTCTTGTTGTAGATCAGCTTCAACTCGTTGATGACGTTGCCGGCGTTGTCGGTAGCGGCCTTCATGGCCACCATGCGTGCAGACTGCTCGGAAGCCATGTTGTCTGCAACGGCCGAATAGATCAGCGACTCCGCATAACGCACGAGCAGCTCGTCGATCACACTTTGCGCATCGGGCTCGTAGATATAGTCCCAGCCGTGGGATGCAGCCGGTGCCGAGCCCTGGATCGCTTCTTGCGACAGGGGCAGCAACTGCTCCACAACCGAGTCCTGCTTCATCGTATTGATGAACTTGGTGTAGCACAAATAGACCGCGCTCAGCTTGCCCTCAGCGTACTGGTCGAGCAAAACCTTGGCCGGGCCGATCAGCGCATCCAGATGCGGCGTATCGCCCAGGGCGGTAGCGTTGGCCACCACCTTGACACCGACGCGCGTCAGAAAGCCCAGACCCTTGCTGCCAATGGCCACGGCTTCCGTGCTGACACCCGCAGATTGCAGTTCCTTGAGCTTGTTCGTCACGGCACGCAGCACATTGGTGTTCATGCCGCCGCACAGGCCCTTGTCAGTCGTCACCACGATCACGCCCACCTTCTTGACGTCATTCGACACCATGAAGGGGTGGACATATTCGGGGTTTGCCTGGCTCAGGTGAGCTGCAATTGCGCGAATCTTCTCGCTGTATGGACGGGCTGCCTGCATCCGCTCCTGCGCCTTGCGCATTTTGGATGCGGCAACCATTTCCATGGCCTTGGTGATCTTCTTGGTGTTTTCCACCGATTTGATCTTGCCGCGTATTTCCTTGCCTGCTGCCATGATGACTCCTCGACCGGATTAAGCGAAGGACTTCTTGAATGCAGTGATGGCTGCAGTCAGTTCAGCTTCGTCCTTGCCTTCCTTGTCGAAAGCCTTCTTCTCGTTCAGACGGTCCACCAAGGCGCCGTAGCTGGTCTTGAGGAACTGGTGCAGACCCGATTCAAAGGACAGAACCTTCTTGACTTCGATGTCGTCCATGAAACCCTTGTTCACGGCAAACAGCGACGAAGCCATCAGAGCGACAGGCAGAGGGCTGTACTGGGCTTGCTTGAGCAGCTCGGTCACGCGGGCACCGCGGTCCAATTGCTTGCGGGTTGCATCGTCCAGGTCAGAAGCGAACTGTGCGAAAGCAGCCAGTTCACGGTACTGCGCCAGGTCGGTACGGATACCGCCGGACAGGCCCTTGATCAGCTTGGTCTGAGCGGAACCACCCACGCGGGACACCGAGATACCGGCGTTGATAGCGGGACGGATACCGGCGTTGAACAGGCTGGTTTCCAGGAAGATCTGGCCGTCGGTGATCGAGATCACGTTGGTAGGCACGAAGGCCGACACGTCACCCGCTTGGGTTTCGATGATAGGCAGAGCCGTCAGCGAACCCGTCTTGCCCTTGACTTCACCCTTGGTGAAGGCTTCCACGTAGTCCGCGTTCACGCGGGCTGCGCGCTCGAGCAGGCGGCTGTGGAGATAGAACACGTCGCCAGGGAACGCTTCGCGGCCTGGTGGACGGCGCAGCAGCAGCGACACTTGGCGGTAAGCCACGGCTTGCTTGGACAGGTCGTCATACACGATCAGGGCGTCTTGGCCACGGTCGCGGAAGTACTCACCCATCGTGCAACCCGAGTAGGCCGACACGTACTGCATCGCAGCGGATTCAGAAGCGGTAGCGGCCACGACGATGGTGTATTCCATCGCGCCGGCTTGCTCCAGCGCACGCACCACGTTCTTGACCGACGAAGCCTTCTGACCAATGGCCACGTACACGCAGGTAACGCCTTGGCCCTTTTGGTTGATGATGGCGTCGATCGCGACAGCGGTCTTACCGGTCTGGCGGTCACCAATGATCAGCTCGCGCTGGCCACGGCCCACGGGCACCATCGCGTCGATGGACTTGATACCCGATTGCAGGGGCTGATCCACGGATTGACGGGCGATAACACCAGGCGCAACCTTTTCGATCACGTCGGTCATCTTGGCGTTGATAGGACCCTTGCCGTCGATAGGCTGGCCCAGTGCGTTCACCACGCGACCCACCAGTTCTGGGCCCACGGGCACTTCCAGAATACGGCCGGTGCACTTGACGATGTCGCCTTCCGAGATGTGGGTGTATTCACCCAGAATCACGGCGCCAACAGAGTCACGCTCCAGGTTCAGCGCCAGACCGAAGGAAGGTTGACCGTCGGCGGTGGCTGGGAATTCCAGCATTTCGCCGGCCATCACATCGGACAGGCCGTGCACGCGCACGATACCGTCGGTCACCGACACCACCGTACCTTGGTTACGGATATCGGAATTGCCTGACAGACCCTCAATGCGGCTCTTGATCAGTTCAGAAATTTCTGCGGGATTGAGTTGCATTACTCACTCCTTTTCATGGTTTAGCCGAATCCTCGAACTGCATTACGCAGTGAGGGTTGCTTTCATTTGTTCCAGACGGGCCTTGACCGAGGTGTCAAGCACCTCGTCACCCACCACAACGCGAACGCCGCCAATCAGCGACTCGTCCACGGTGGTGCTCAGATTCAGTGGGCGGCCAAAGCGTTTTTCCAGCACGGTGCCCAGCGCATTCAATGCGGAGTCATCCATGGGGAAGGCGCTGTACACCAGCGCATCCGACGAACCGTTGTTACGGTTCACCAGCGCGCGAAATTGCGAGGCCACTTCAGGCAGCGCATCCAGACGGCGGTTTTCCACCACCGTGCGCAGGAAGTTGCGCGCCAGGTCTGACAAGGCCCAACCGCGTGCCAGCGTCACACCGGCCATCACATCGATCACCTGTTCGTTGGTGACGTTGGGATTGTCGGCCAGCAGGCGCATTTCCGGATCGGCGGCAATCGCCGCCAGTTCGTCCGTCCAAGACAGGGCGTCGCTCAAGCCGGCACCTTTTTCGGTGCAGGCCTTGAACAAGGCTTCAGCGTAAGGACGGGCAATGGTGGCGAGTTCTGCCATTTCGTTGCTTCCTTACAGCTCAGTCTTCAGGCGATTGAGCAAATCACTGTGTACCGCAGGATTGACTTCCTTGCGGAGAATCTGCTCAGCACCCTTGACAGCCAAAGCTGCAACTTGCTCGCGCAGCGATTCGCGCGCCTGGATCACTTGCTGCTCGGCATCTGCACGAGCGGCGGCAATGATCTTGTTGCCTTCTTCGGTAGCACGGGCCTTGGCCTCTTCTACGATTGCTTGGGCACGACGGTCTGCGTCCGCGATACGCGACGCTGTCTCATTGCGGGTTGCGGAAAGTTCTTCCTCAACGCGCTTGTTCACAGCTGTCAACTCGGACTTTGCCTTATCGGCAGCAGCAAGACCATCGGCGATTTTCTTTGCTCGCTCATCCAACGCCTTGGCAATAGGTGGCCACACGAATTTCATCGTGAAGAGCACCAGAATCAAGAAGACAATGGCCTGAACGAACAGGGTCGCGTTAATACTCACGGCAACACCTTTCTATCTACGGCGTTGATCGGAGCTTAGGCCAGTTGGAATGGGTTGGCGAAAGCGAACAGCAGAGCGATAGCAACACCGATCAGGAATGCAGCGTCGATCAGACCAGCCAAGATGAACATCTTGGTTTGCAGTTCGTTGATCAGCTCAGGCTGACGTGCCGACGATTCCAGGAACTTGCCGCCCATCAGAGCAATACCGATCGAAGCGCCGATAGCGCCCAGACCAACAATCAGACCACAAGCCAGAGCGACGAGACCGAGAACGTTTTCCATGATGACTCCTGAGAAAAAAAAGAAAGGTTAAGAGAAAAAGGAAAGGGAACAGTTAGTGAGCTTCATGTGCCTGGCCGAGGTAAATCAGCGTCAGCATCATGAAAATGAAGGCCTGCAGAGTAATCACCAGAATGTGGAAGATCGCCCAGATCGTGCCTGCAATGATGTGCCCCACGGGGAGCAACACACCAGAGAGCGACATAGCGGCTGCGCCACCCATCAGGGCAATCAGCATGAACACCAACTCACCAGCGTACATGTTGCCGAACAGTCGCATACCGTGCGACACCGTCTTGGCAACGTATTCAATAATCTGCATCAGCAGGTTGACGATGCCGAGGATCACGGCAAAGACAGGATTCTTGCTGGTACCAAAGGGTGCGGACACCAGTTCGTGCGCCCAGCCGCCCAGACCCTTGATCTTGACGCTGTAGTACAGGCACAGGATCAGCACGGCCGTCGACAGACCCAGGGTGGTCGACAGATCGGCGGTAGGCACGACACGCAGATAAGCGTGGTGGTCACCGGTGGCACCTTGCCACAGCAGCGGCAGCAGGTCGACCGGCAGCATGTCCATCGCGTTCATCAGGAAAATCCAGACGAAGACGGTGAGCGCCAGAGGAGCGATGAACTTGCGCGATTGGGCATTGTGGATATTGGCCTTGGCCTGGTTATCCACCATCTCGACCAGCATCTCGACTGCGGCCTGGAAACGACCAGGCACGCCGGAGGTAGCTGTGCGTGCTGCCAGCCACATCACGAAGATGCCCAGCACGCCCAAGATCACGCTCACTGAGATCGAATCAAGGTTGACCACCGAGAAATCGATGATCGACTTTTGCTTGATATTCTGAAGATGCTGCAAGTGGTGAACGATGTATTCACTTGCAGTGGGTGCATTCGCTTCTGCGGCCATCGGACAACTCTTCTTCTCAATTACAAAATTTTTGCAGATCTGGTCAGCAGCCAAAGCGCCAACCAGTACGTCTTCATCACTACAACCAGACCCAACACCAGCGCCAACCAGTTGAGTCCCGGCACCACCAGTGGCGCCAGCAGTAGCAGCACCACGGTCAGCACCAATTTTGCGATCTCCAAACCAAAGAACCGGACCATCGCAAGATTCTCTTGCCCAGCCCCCAGATGCAGCCGCAATCCACGTGCAAAAAAGGCAGCAGGAATCACCACCGCCGCCGCACCGTATGCCACCGACCACATCCATCCGGCCCGCTGCGTCACCAGACCCACCAACACGGTGAGCACCACCCCGACGACCAGCTGCCACTTCACCACACGCACCACCGATACCGGCGGATGGCGCTGGCGCCACTCTGCTGCTTCTTGTGCAGTCAGGGGCTTGAAGTCCGATTCTTCGGCCACATGTTCTTCTTGTGGAGCATTTGTTGTCATAGTGTTGGCTCCCGGGCAGAACAACCTAGCCAAAGCCTGCGATTATAAGGATAAACCCGTTGCAAACGGGAAGCGTTTTGTTGCGCGTCTGTTTTTTTGCGGCACACAAGCCTCCCTACAGCCCCTTTTGGCGTCAGTTGTATCCGACAAATTCCACACCAGGAAGATGGCTTATCGTCTGATGGCACATCACTTGCAAGCTTCTGTTTTAATAGCAAAATGAGCACCAATACACCTGCTGCAGACCCCAGCGATTCCGGCACCGATCCTCGCAAAGATTCCCTGATCGAATACCCCTCAGACTTTCCGATTAAAGTGATGGGGCTCAATCAGGACGGCTTTGTCCACGCGGTCACCGCCATCGCCAAGGAACACGACCCCTTCTTTGATGCCAGCAAGATAGAGTTGCGCCCCAGCAGCGGCGACAAGTACCTGGGCGTCACCATCACCGTGACGGCCACCAGCCGCGAACAGCTGGACAACCTCTACCGTGCGCTCACCTCCAGCCCCCTGGTCAAGGTCGTACTGTAAGCGGGCCTTGTTGTCACCTTTGTGAACCTTGCCGGCCCTTGGTGGCCGCTTTTCGCCATGCAGACCCGCTTTCTTGGCCAGGCCGATTACGAGCCCACGCTGCAAGCCATGCAGCAATTCACTGCGCAGCGCACGCCGCAAACGCCCGATGAGCTATGGATTTGTGAGCATGCGGCCACTTTCACCCAGGGCATTGCGGGCCTGCCCAGCCATCTGTTGCATACAGGCGACATTCCGGTGGTGCAAACCAACCGGGGCGGCCAGGTCACCTACCATGGCCCGGGGCAAGTGGTCGCTTACCCGCTGATCGATCTGCAGCGCGCCGGCTACTTCGTCAAAGAATATGTGTTTCGCATCGAAGAGGCCGTGATCCGCACCCTGGCCTCTCTGGGCGTGACCGGCCACCGCGTGGCGGGGGCCCCGGGCATCTATGTGCGCCTCGATGACCCCTTCTCCCACGCGATGCTGGCCCAGCGCCCGGTGCAGCGCGATGGCGCCAGCCCCGCAGCCGAGCCGGTGTTTGACGGCCTGGGCAAGATTGCCGCCTTGGGCATCAAGATCAGCCGCCACTGCAGCTACCATGGTGTGGCCCTGAATGTAAAGATGGACCTGGAACCCTACCACCGCATCAACCCTTGCGGTTATGCCGGGCTGCAAACCGTCGATCTTTCTACAATTGGGGTTAACGCCGACTGGGAGGACGTGGCCAAGACCTTGGCGCGCGAGCTGTCCTCCCGCTTGGCGACTGCCGGTTCTGCATAAGCGGGTGCCGCAGCGCACGCCCTATTCCCCACTAAGGGGCGGCGCAGCAGCCTCGGGCCGTTCTTGCTCAGAGCCTACGGCCCCTCCGGGTTTGTGCGTGCCTCTCGCACAGAACGCGGTGAAACAACTAAAGTGAGCATCATGAGCACCAATGAAGTCGTGCGCGAAGCACAGTCCGCTGCCACCTACAACCCGCTGGCCAAGCAAAAGGCGGCCGCCAAACTGGCGCGCATCCCCGTCAAGGTCCAGCAAGCCGAGGTGCTGAAAAAGCCCGATTGGATCCGCGTCAAGGCCGGCAGCCCCACGACCCGTTTCTACGAGATCAAGGACATCCTGCGCCAGAACAATCTGCACACCGTCTGTGAAGAGGCCAGCTGCCCCAACATTGGCGAGTGCTTTGGCAAGGGCACGGCGACCTTCATGATCATGGGTGACAAGTGCACGCGCCGCTGCCCATTCTGCGACGTGGGCCATGGCCGCCCCGACCCGCTCGATCTGAACGAGCCGCTGAACCTGGCGCGCACCATTGCCGCGCTGCGCCTCAAGTACGTGGTGATCACCAGCGTCGACCGCGATGACCTGCGCGACGGTGGCTCGGGCCACTTTGTCGAGTGCATCAAGAACATCCGCGAGCTCTCGCCCACGACCCAGATCGAGATCCTGGTGCCGGACTTCCGCGGCCGCGATGACCGCGCGCTGGAAATCCTCAAGGCCGCCCCGCCCGATGTGATGAACCACAACCTGGAAACCGCACCGCGCCTGTACAAAGAGGCCCGTCCCGGCTCCGACTACCAGTTCAGCCTGAACCTGCTCAAGAAGTTCAAGGACCTGCACCCTACCGTGCCAACCAAGAGCGGCATCATGGTGGGCCTGGGCGAGACGGACGAGGAAATCCTGCAGGTGATGCGCGACATGCGCGCCCACAACATCGACATGCTGACGATTGGCCAGTACCTGGCGCCCTCGAACAGCCACCTGCCCGTGCGCCGCTATGTGCACCCCGACACCTTCAAGATGTTTGAAGAAGAGGCCTACAAGATGGGCTTCACCCACGCCGCCGTGGGTGCGATGGTGCGCTCGAGCTACCACGCTGACCAGCAGGCACACGCAGCTGGCGTTTGACCCCCTCAACGGCTATTGAGGCAAGAGGCTGCACCCCGGCAACAGGGTGCAGCCTCTTTGGTTTGCGGGCTGGTATCAACCCAGCGCAGCGGCGCTCGCGACCACCACCGCATACAGGTCACCAATGGTGGCCATTGCACCCTGGTGCAGCTGCTCAGCAGAGACCGCACCGGCAGCCGATTGCAGTGGCCGGGTAGCGCAGGCATTGGCCACGACGGTGGCACGTTTGCCGCGCAGGAAGGCGCCTTCGGCAGTGAAGGTGACGCACATATGGCTCATGAAGCCGATGATCACCAGCTGCTCGTTGCCGGCAGCCTCGACCTCCTGGGCCAGGTCGGTGTTGTGGAAGGAATTGGGAGCGGTCTTGACAACGACGGGCTCCCCGGCTTGCGGCGCCACGCTGGCATGGATCTGGCCGATCTCGGCGCGGATGTCATAGGGTGAGCCCTCGCCGCCATCGTGCTGCACATGGATCACCTTGGCGCCCACAGCGCGGGCCTGGGCCAGCAGGCGGGATGCGGCGTCCAGCGCCGGCTCCCAGCCTTCGAGCGCCATCACGCCCCGGGTGTAGGTGTTCTGGTAGTCCACCAGAATCAGGGTCGACTGGGCCAGGACGGCGGGCTTGGCGTCGAGTTGGTTGAGTTCGCGTAAAGTGCGGGTATGCATGGTGCTTGCCTTGTTAGGAGGTTGCTGCCACCGGCAGTGGTGGCGGCATGGAGGCATCTTAGGGACAGCCCCCGCAGCGGACAATGCCGTCTTTGCCGCAGAAACCGACACCGGCCTCGAATGAAAGAACGCATGCCGCACCCTGAACGCTTGATGGTGATCGTGTTGTTTGACCGGGTTGACCTGCTCGACATCAGCGGCCCGCCCGAGGTGTTTGCGCTGCTGCAGCGCGAGATGGACGCGCCCTGCGGCTACCAGGTGCTGCTGGCGGCCGAGTCGCTGGAGCCGGTGACCACGGCTGCGGGCGTGCGCGTGCTGCCCGACATACGCCTCTCCAGCCTGCAGCACCAGGCCATTGACACCTTGATCGTGCCGGGCTCGGTCAACACCGATGCCCAGGGCCGCGTGCAGGCGCTGGCCGATCCGGCCGTCGTGCAGTGGGTGCAGACGCTGGCGGGCCAGTCCCGGCGCGTGGCCTCGGTCTGCGTCGGCGCGCATATCCTGGCAGCCGCCGGCCTGCTCAGCGGCAAGGAGGCCACGACACACTGGTCCACCGCCGCGCAGCTGGCCCAGGACCACCCGGACATCCGCGTGGATGCCGACCGCATCTACATCCAGCAGGGCCGCATCTGGACCGGAGCGGGCCTGACCACCTGCCTGGACCTGGCGCTGGCCCTGGTGGCCGAGGATTTTGGCAATACGCTGGCGACGCGTGTGGCGCGCCAGCTGGTGATGTTCCTGAGGCGCCCCGGCGGCCAGAGCCAGTTCAGCGTGATGCTCGAGCCGCTGTCGAGCACGCGCCGCATGGACAAGCTGCGCCAGTACATCGCCGAGCACCTGGGCCAGCCGCTGTCGATGCCCGACCTGGCCGAGCAGATGCATGTGAGCGACCGGCAGCTGGCCCGCATCTTCAAGACCGAGCTGGGCATGACGCCGGCCGCCTACCTGGAAGCGGCGCGGGTGGAGGCGGCCCGCCAGCAGCTCGAAGCCACCGATGCCCCGCTGGAGCGGGTAGCCCAGACCTGCGGCTTCAACACCTCCGACACGCTGCAGCGCGCGTTTCGCCGCCAGCTGGGCACCACGCCGGGCCAGTACCGCAGCCGCTTTCGCACGCCCACAGAATGAGTCGGGGCCGAGGCCTTTAACTCTCCAGCACGCCAGCCGGATCTTCTGACGCAATCACCTGCTGGGCCCAGCCCACCAGGCGCCGCGTGTCGGCCCGCAGCACCTGCTGCTTGATGGCCAGGATCTGCGCGGGCTGCATCGAAAAGCTGCGCAGGCCCAGGCCCAGCAGCAAGCGGGTCATCGCGGTATCGCCGGCCATCTCGCCGCAGACGCAGACATCCTTGCCGGCGGCATTCGCCGCCTGGATGACCTCGGCCACCAGGCGCAGCACGGCGGGGTGGAAGGGGTCGTAGAGCTGCGACACCGCCTCATCGGCCCGGTCGATCGCCAAGGTGTACTGGATCAGGTCGTTGGTGCCGATCGAGAGGAAATCGAAGTACTTCAAAAAGGTGCGCACCGTCAGCGCTGCGGCCGGTATCTCGACCATCGCGCCGAGCTTGACCAGGCCCTGGGGCACATTGCGCTCGCGCAGCTCCTGCGAGGCTTGCTCGACCAGTGCCAGGGTCTGCTTGATCTCGCTGACATGGGCGAGCATCGGAAACAGCAATTGCACCGGGCCATGCGCTGCTGCGCGCAAGATGGCGCGCAGCTGGGTGCGGAACATGTCCGGATCAGCCAGGCTGAAGCGGATGGCGCGCAAACCCAGCGCCGGGTTGAGGTAGTAGTCCTTGGGCTGGGCCTTGTCCAGCGGCTTGTCGGCGCCCACGTCGAGCGTGCGGATCGTCACCGGCATGCCCTGCATGCCTTCGAGCGCCTCGCGGTAGGCGCGGTACTGCTCTTCTTCATCGGGCACCTTGCCGCCCCGGCCCATGAAGAGAAACTCGGTACGGAACAGGCCCACACCCACGGCACCGGCTTTCACCGCCGCCGGGCCATCGCCGGGCTGCTCGATATTGGCCAGCAGCTCGATGCGCTCGCCATCGATGGTGATGGACGGCGTATCGCGCAGGCGCGAGAGGCGCTCGCGCTCCAGGCGCATCTGGCGCTGCTTGAAGCGGTACTCCTCCAGCAGGATCGGCGAGGGGTCGACAATCACCTCGCCGGCATCGCCGTCGATGATGACCCAGTCATCGGCGCGGATCAGCTGGCTGGCCGTGCGGGCACCCACGACGGCCGGAATATCCATGCTGCGCGCGACGATGGCGGTGTGGCTGGTCTTGCCGCCCACCGCCGTGACAAAGCCGGCAAACACGCTTTGCTTGAACTGCAGCATGTCGGCGGGCGAGAGGTCATTGGCGATCAGCACCATCGGCGCATCGCGCTCATCGGCCACCCAGTCGTGCTGCCCCTCCTGCACGCCCAGCGGCGTGCTGACCGGCGCCGCCACCGGGCTGGAGACGCCGCGCATATGGCGCAGCACGCGCTCGACCACCTGCTCGAGGTCGCCCTTGCGCTCACGCAGGTACTCGTCGTCCATCTCGTCGAACTGGCGGCACAGCAGCTCCAGCTGCGCGGTCAGCGCCCATTCGGCGTTGTAGAGGCGCTCGCTGATCAGCTGGCGCACACCCGAGGACAGCATGTCGTCCTGGACCAGCATCAGGTGCACATCCAAGAGCGGCTCGAGCTCCTGCGGCGCATCGACCCCCAGGTCGCCACGCAGGCGCTGCAGCTCTTCGATCACCGCCAGCCGGCCTTTGCGCACACGCTCTATCTCGCGCGCCACCTGGTCGGGCTCAATCAGGTAATGGGTCACCTCCAGGTGGCTGGACGCCGCCATGACGGCCCGGCCAATGGCAATCCCCCGGGCCACTGCGATTCCATGGATGGCAAATGTCATGCGGAACTTCCTCTTCGCTGGCGCGCTGTTGCGCCAAGCTGATTTATACGCCTGTCTCAGAAGACTGTACAAGCTCGGGGGCTGGTAAAGCGCGGGGAAAGGCGGGCATTCAGGTAAAGCGCAGCAGCGCATGCCAGTGCCCGCATCGGCAACCTACCAGCACCGGCCGGCAGCGGCGTGCCGGGTGCGTAGTGCCTGGTCCGTGGTGCCTGTGCGCGGCTCCTGATCCGAAAAGCGAGCCCGCGCCGCTGCAGACGCCAGGCCGCGCCTTACTCGCCTTCGCCGAACTTGTCGTTGATGAGGGCCAGCAAGGCGTCCATCGCCTGCTGTTCATCGGCGCCGTCGGTCTCGATGCTGACCTCGGTGCCAATGCCGGCGGCCAGCATCATCACGCCCATGATGCTTTTGGCATTGACGCGGCGCTCACCCCGCGTGATCCAGACCTCGCAGGCAAAGCTGCCAGCGAGCTTGGTGAGTTTGGCCGACGCGCGGGCATGCAGGCCCAATTTATTGCTGATGGTGACTGCGGTCTTGATCATGTGCTCGGATATTTTGGTTCTGTGGCGTGTTCTGCGTCACCTGCATGATGCCCTGGCTGCCCCCTGCAATGGCCCGGGCCACGAGGCTGTCCAGCGTCTCTTGGCGGTAGCACAGCGCACGCAGCAGCATCGGCAGGTTGACACCGGCCACCAGCCGGGTGGATGCACGGCGCTTGGCCAGCTCCTGGGCAATATTATGCGGGGTCGCGCCAAACACGTCGCTCAGCACCAGCACCGGGCCGCTGTGGCTGTGGTCGAGCATGGCCTGCGCCTCCTGCAGGCAGGCCACCGGATCGGCGCTGGCAGGCACATCCAGCGCCATCAGGTGCTCTCCGCTGTCGGGGAACACATGCGCAGCGCATTGCGCCAGCGCCTGGGCCAGCGGTGCATGGGCGATCAACAATATCCGGTTGCTCATCAAATCAAAAACCAAGAAGTTCTGTGAAGGGCGCGCGGCTGGCCGCCTTCCTGGCCCAGCCGCACCCTGTCCCAGTGTAGCGATTTTGCGGCACTGCAACATTGGTAGTGTTGCTTAGCCGAGGGTCAGGGTGGGTCCGCACCCTAGCGCAACTGCAGTCCTTTGACAAAGCTCTGCAGCGCCTCAGCAGCCAACGGCCCAGGTGACAGCACCAGCGCCTGGTACACCCGCACCTGCGGCCCTTCGCTGCGCGCAAACCAGCGCGCATTGGCATACACCGTCTGGCCTTGGCCATCGCGGCCCTGCCACTGCAGCTGGCGCGCCTGGGGTAGCTCCAGCGTACCGGGCAAGACAAAAGCCTGCCCGGGCAGCGGCTGCCAGGCATCGGTCCTCTGCAACTGCTGGTGCAGTGCCTTTTGCCAGTCCGTCAGTACCGTGGCCGCGTCCTGCGGCTGCGCCAGGGCCACATGGGCCAGCGCATAGGTGGCGCCACCTGCCTGGCAACCCACCATCGACACGGTCAAGGTCTGCGCGCCCCAGGCCACATCACGCACCGCACGGTCGGGCTTGCAGGGCAGCATCAGGTCCAGCGGCGCATCGGCCAGGGCCACCACGCGCCAGTTCAGCGCCGGGCTACAGGCGGCCAGCAGCAAGGCAGTGGTGAGGATCAGGCGGCGGGCCAGGGGCATCCGGCCATTATGGGCACGGCACTGCGATGGTCAAGCGGGACGCGCAGGTATGGCCGCTGCGCTGCGCCCGCCAGCAGCCCTGGTCGCATAATGGCCACAGCGCCGAACTTTCGGCACCGCTTTGACTCCGAGCACCATGTCCCGAAAAACCACCACCACCGTCCTCACCACGCTGGCCATCGCTGCGGCGATTGGCATCGGTGCCTTTGTCTACCAGGGCACGGGGCAGGCGGCCGCGCCCGAGAGCCGGTTTGTGCTGCTCAACGGCAGCACCCAGACGACGGCCGACATGAAGGGCAAGGTCACCCTGGTGAACTTCTGGGCCACCAGCTGCACCACCTGCGTGGCGGAAATGCCCGAGATCATCAAGACCTACGACAAGTACAAGGACCGGGGCTACGACACCATGGCGGTCGCCATGCACTACGACCCGCCCAGCTATGTCGTCAACTTTGCCGAGTCGCGCAAGCTGCCCTTCAAGGTGGCGATCGACAACACCGGCCAGATTGCCAAGGACTGGGGCGACATCCAGCTCACCCCGACCACCTTTGTCGTGAACAAGCAGGGCCAGGTGGTCAAGCGCTATGTGGGCGCCCCCAATTTTGAGGAGCTGCACAAGCTGATCGACAAGCTGCTGGCAGAGACCTGAGCCTTTGCAACACCCCCCCAAGAAAACCGCCCTCGATAGGCGGTTTTTCGATGGCGCCTGCGATGGTGCGGGCGCTACACTGCACATTCCTTGACTAAGCGCCGCCGCTGTGGACCGACCTGAGATAACGTTCCTGCACCCCACCACACCGGAAGAGCTCGCCGTGACCCGCGAGATCTTTCGGGAATATGCCCAATCACTGGATATTGATCTGGGCTTCCAGGGTTTTGAGGATGAGCTGGCCGAGCTGCCCGGCGAATATGGCGACCCGCGCGGCGACCTGGTGCTGGCGCTGGTGGAAGGCTCGGTCGCCGGCTGCTGCGCGCTGCGGCCCATGGACGATGTGGACTACAGCAACGCCTGCGAGATGAAACGCCTCTATGTGCGCAAGGCCTTCCGGGGCTTTGGCCTGGGCCGCCAGCTGGTGGACTACACCATGGCCAGCGCCATCCGCCTGGGCTATGACTGCATCTTGCTCGACACGCTGGACAGCATGGAGTCGGCCCGCGCGCTCTATGCCGATTTTGGCTTTGAAGAGATTCCGCCCTACTACCACAACCCCGTCGCTGGCACGCACTACCTCAAGGCCGACGTCCATCCCTGATCACTGTGCATGACGCTCAGCCCGCAAAAAAGCACGCCTAGGCGTGCTTTGTGCATTCAGCCAGGCCCTGCAGCGCCTTGCGGCACCACAGCGGCCCAGTTGGGCCCGGTGTGACCTTAGGCCTGCTTGGCTTGGGCCAGGATGGTGTCGGCATCGCTGACCGTGAACTGGCCAGGGGCTTCCACGTTCAGCTGCACCACCTTGCCATCCTTGACCAGCATGGAGTAGCGGTTGCTGCGCAGGCCCAGGCCCTTGCCGTTGAGATCCAGCGTCAGGCCGGTGGCCTTGGCAAAGGCGGCGTCGCCATCACCAATCATGCGCACCTTGCCTTCGGTGTGCTGGTCCTTGCCCCAGGCGCCCATCACAAAGGCGTCATTGACCGACAGGCACCAGATTTCATCCACGCCGGCGGCCTTGAAGGCTTCTGCCTTTTCCACGTAGCCAGGCAGGTGCTTGGCCGAGCAGGTCGGCGTGAAAGCGCCGGGCACCGCAAACAAAGCGATGGTCTTGCCAGCCGCTTCCTTGCTCACATCAAAGGCGTTGGGGCCCAGGCTGCAGCCATTGCCTTCGACCGCCACAAACTCGCTCAGGGTTGCAGAGGGAAGCGAATCGCCAACTTTGATCATGGTGTACTCCTTGTAAATTGCCCATCAGGCAGTGATCCCGCCGGCCGGAGGGCCAAAACGGGCATAAAAAAACGACCCACAGATTGTGGGTCGTTTTTGAAGTTACGTTGGTGCAAGTCGCAAAAGACTTAAACCAAAGCAGCCTTTTGCACCAAGCGGGTAGCCACCCAGTTCTTGGTCTTGGAGAGCGGACGGCTCTCGGTGATCTCGATCGTATCGCCGGTGTTGTACTCGCCCTTTTCGTCGTGGGCGTGGTACTTGCTGGACTTGATCATGATCTTGTCGTAGATGGGGTGCTTCACGCGACGTTCTACCAGAACGGTCACGGTCTTTTCACGCTTATCGCTGACCACCTTGCCAATCAAGGTGCGCTTGAGGGATTTTTTAGCTTCCGTCATGTCGGCTCCTATTACTTGGCGGCTTGCTTTTCAGCAAGAATGGTCTTGGCACGTGCCACATCGCGGCGGGTAGCCTTGATGGTAGCGGTGTTGCCCAGTTGTTGCGTTGCCTTTTGCATGCGCAGACCAAAGTGAGCCTTTTGCAAGGACTTGATCTCGGCTTCCAGGCCAGCAACGTCTTTTTGGCGCAGTTCAGCAGCTTTCGTCATATCGATTTCTCCTGAATTTAAGCGCCAAGCTGACGGGTAACGAACGTGGTGCGCAGCGGCAGCTTGGCAGCAGCCAGGCGGAACGCTTCGCGGGCCAGTTCTTCGGGCACGCCAACGATTTCGAACACCATCTTACCGGGCTGAATTTCAGCCACGTAGTACTCTGGGTTGCCCTTACCGTTACCCATACGGACTTCGGCTGGCTTGGTCGAGATTGGCTTGTCAGGGAACACGCGGATCCAGATACGGCCGCCACGCTTGACGTGACGGGAGATTGCACGACGTGCAGCCTCGATCTGGCGGGCCGTCAGGCGGCCACGGTCCGTGCATTTCAGGCCGAAATCACCGAACGCTACCGTGTTACCACGGGTTGCGATACCAGTGTTGCGACCCTTTTGCTCCTTGCGGTATTTGCGGCGAGCAGGTTGCAGCATAGTTATTCTCCTTTACCGTCCGCTGCTGTAGCGGGCGCGTCAGTCTTGCGAACGCGCTTAACGGAATCAGCACCAGCGCCGGCGGGCTTGTCGCTGCCGTCTGCAGGAGCCGTGTTACCACCAGCGGGGCGACGAGGGCCACGCGATGGACGATCGCCATTGCGGTTGTCACGACGAGGACCACGTGGACGACGCTCTTCTTCAGGACGTGGCGTTTCTGCGGCTGGCAGATCGTTACGACCCAGAGTGTCACCCTTGTAGACCCACACCTTCACGCCGATCACACCGTAGGTGGTCTTGGCTTCGGAGGTGCCGTAATCGATGTCGGCGCGCAGGGTGTGCAGTGGCACACGACCTTCGCGGTACCACTCGGTACGTGCGATTTCGATACCGTTCAGACGGCCCGACGACATGATCTTGATACCTTGAGCGCCCAGACGCATCGCATTCTGCATCGCACGCTTCATGGCGCGACGGAACTGGATACGCTTTTCGAGCTGCTGGGTGATCGAGTCAGCAATCAGCTGGGCATCGATTTCAGGCTTGCGCACTTCTTCGATGTTCACAGCGACTGGCACGCCCAGGCGAGCAGCGAGTTCCTTCTTCAGGGCCTCGATGTCTTCACCCTTCTTGCCGATCACCACACCAGGACGCGCCGAGTAAATGGTGATGCGGGCGTTCTTGGCAGGACGCTCGATCAGAACGCGTGCCACGGCAGCGTTCTTCAGCTTCTCTTTCAGGTACTCACGAACCTTGATGTCTTCGGCCAGCATGCCGGCGAAATCACGGTTGCTTGCGTACCAGCGGCTAGACCAGTTACGGCTGACCGCCAGACGGAAGCCGGTAGGATGGATTTTTTGTCCCATGTTCTTCCTTTAGGCCTCAGTTACCCACGGTCACATAAATGTGGCAGGTAGGCTTGCTGATGCGGTTGCCGCGGCCCTTGGCGCGAGCGGTAAAACGCTTGAGCGTGGTGCCTTGCTCGACGAAGATGGTCTTGACCTTCAATTCGTCGATGTCAGCGCCGTCGTTGTGCTCAGCGTTGGCGATAGCGGACTCCAGAACCTTCTTGACGATCACAGCAGCTTTTTTCTGCGTGAATTCGAGAATGTTCAGAGCTTGGTCAACCTTCTTGCCGCGAATCAGATCCGCAACCAGACGGCCTTTGTCAACCGACAGGCGAACGCCGCGGAGGACTGCACGTGTTTCAGACATGGTCTACTCCTTATCGTTTCGCTTTTTTATCAGCGGGGTGACCCTTGAAGGTGCGCGTCAGGGCGAATTCGCCGAGCTTGTGGCCCACCATCTGGTCGGTTACATATACCGGTACGTGTTGCTTGCCGTTGTGCACGGCGATGGTCAGACCGATGAAATCGGGCAGAACCATGGAGCGACGCGACCAGGTCTTCACTGGTTTCTTGTCCTTGGTGGCGATGGCCTTTTCGACCTTTGCCAGCAAGTGATGGTCAACAAACGGACCCTTTTTAAGAGAACGAGTCATTTGCTACCCCTTACTTCTTACGGCGCGACACGATCATGGTCTGTGTGCGCTTGTTGTTACGGGTACGGTAGCCCTTCGTCAGATTGCCCCATGGGTCAACTGCGTGACGGCCTTCACCGGTCTTGCCTTCACCACCACCGTGTGGGTGATCGACAGGGTTCATCACCACACCGCGAACGGTAGGACGAATACCCATCCAACGCTTGACACCGGCCTTGCCCAGTTGGCGCAGGCTGTGTTCTTCGTTGGCGACTTCACCGATGGTTGCACGGCATTCGATATGGATCTTGCGAACTTCGCCCGAACGCATACGCACTTGGGCGTAAACGCCTTCGCGAGCCAGCAGGGTAGCCGAGGTACCAGCGGAACGGGCGATTTGTGCGCCAGCGCCGATCTTCAGCTCGATGCAGTGAATGGTCGAACCCACAGGGATGTTGCGGATCGGCAGGGTGTTACCCACGCGGATCGGTGCTTCAGAGCCACTGATGATGGTTGCGCCCACTTCCAGGTTACGCGGAGCGATCACATAACGACGCTCGCCGTCTGCGTAGCACACCAGAGCGATGTGAGCGGTACGGTTTGGATCGTATTCAATGCGTTCCACCTTGGCGGGGATGCCGTCCTTGGTGCGCTTGAAGTCCACCACACGGTAGTGGTGCTTGTGACCACCGCCCTTGTGACGGGTGGTGATGTGACCGTTGTTGTTGCGGCCTGCCTTTTGGAACTGAGGTTCCAGCAGAGGAGCGAAACCTTCGCCCTTGTGCAGATGGCCACGGGTCACCTTCACCACATGGCGTTGGCCGGGCGAAGTTGGTTTGAGCTTAATAACAGCCATGATTACGCAGCCTCCCCAGAGAGGTTCAGCTCTTGACCTGGCTTGAGCAGCACATAAGCCTTGCGCACGTTGTCGCGGCGGCCGATGGTCTTGCCAAAGCGCTTGGTCTTGCCCTTGGTGTTCACCACAGACACGCCCTTCACTTCGACCTTGAACAGCAGCTCAACAGCGGCCTTGATCTCGGGCTTGGTGGCGTTCTGCAGCACCTTGAATGTCACAGCGTTGGACTTTTCAGCAACCAGCGTGGCCTTTTCGGACACGATAGGAGCAACCAGCACTTGCATCAGACGACCTTCGTCGAACTTGCGTTCGGCGGGAGTAGGGTTCACACGGCTCATGCGAACATCTCCTTGAGTTTGTCGAGAGCGCCCTTGGTAACGAGCACTTTCTTGAATTGCACCAGCGACACTGGATCAGCGTAACGTGGCTCAACCACGAACACATTCTTCAGATTGCGCGAAGCGAGGTACAGGTTTTCGTCCACTTCGTCGGCGATCACCATCACCGAGTCCAGGTTCATGGACTTGAACTTGTCAGCCAGTACCTTGGTCTTGGGCGAATCAACCGTCAGCGAATCAACCACAGCCAGGCGGCCTTCACGGGCCAGCTGCGAGAAGATGGATGCCATACCGGCGCGGTACATCTTCTTGTTGATCTTCTGCGTGAAGTTTTCATCAGGCAGATTCGGGAAGATGCGACCGCCGCCACGCCACAGAGGCGAAGACGACATACCAGCACGTGCACGGCCAGTACCCTTTTGTTTGAAAGGCTTGGCGGTGGTGTGACGGACCTGTTCGCGGTCCTTTTGAGCGCGTGTGCCTTGACGGCCGTTGGCGCGGTAAGCAACGATGATCTGGTGAATCAGGTCTTCATTGAAATCGCGACCAAACACGGTCTCAGGAGCGTCCACTTGGGAGGCTGCCTTACCTTGTTCGTTCAGGAGTTCGAGCTTCATTAGTTCGCTCCTTTAGCGGCTGCCTTGACAGCAGGACGCACGGTCACGAAGCCATTCTTCGAACCGGGGATTGCGCCCTTGATCAGCAGCAGTTGACGGGCTTCGTCGATACGAACCACGTCGAGATTCTGGGTAGTCACGGTCTCATCGCCCATGTGACCGGTCATGCGCTTACCGGGGAACACGCGACCTGGGTCTTGTGCCATACCGATCGAGCCGGGAACATTGTGCGAACGGCTGTTACCGTGAGAAGCACGTTGCGACTTGAAGTTGTGACGCTTGATGGTACCGGCGTAGCCCTTACCGATCGAGGTACCTTGCACGTCGACCTTTTGGCCCACTGCAAAGATCTCGGTCACTGGCAAGGATGCACCTGCGGCGTACTTGCCGGCGGTGTCAGCTTCAACGCGGAATTCCTGGGTGATTTCACCAGCTTCCACGCCTGCCTTGGCCAGGTGGCCAGCGGCTGGCTTGGTCACGCGCGAAGCGCGGCGTTGACCAAAGGTGACCTGCAGGGCCACGTAGCCGTCGTTCTCTTGGGTTTTGACCTGGGTCACGCGGTTGTTAGACACATCCACCACGGTGACAGGCACTGCATCGCCGTCATCCGTGAACAGGCGCATCATGCCTACCTTACGGCCCAGCAACCCGAGGGAGTTGCTTTGACTCATTTGTTGCTCCAAAACTTCCGCCACCGAAACTGCAATTGGCTCGGTGTTGCCCCTGGGTTTGACGCCACAGGCACGAAAGAAGGTTAATAAAAACTTCGTCTCTTACCACCAAAATGCTAGGCAAATTGGATGTATAGATCACGAAGCCATAAATTCTAACGCGAACTTCCCAAATAGGCAAGTTCGCGTTAGAAAGGACAAGCAGCCACACCGGCAGGTGTGGCTTTCAGGCCTTATTGCAGTTTGATTTCGACGTCCACGCCGGCAGCCAGGTCCAGCTTCATCAGCGCGTCAACGGTCTTGTCGGTAGGATCGACAATGTCCATCAGGCGTTGGTGGGTGCGGATTTCCAGCTGGTCACGCGAAGTCTTGTTCACGTGGGGCGAGCGCAGAATGTCAAAACGCTTCATGCGGGTTGGCAGGGGCACGGGACCCTTGACAATCGCGCCGGTGCGCTTGGCGGTTTCAACGATTTCAGCAGCGGACTGGTCGATCAACTTGTAATCGAAAGCCTTCAGGCGGATGCGGATTTTTTGCTTGGACATGGTTAATTCCCAGTTGTGCTAAGAATTAAGCAATGATCTTGGCAACCACGCC